>JAXVQY010000161.1:0-9757 GCA_037303805.1 bacterium
GGCGGGCATAGCCATTCGTGTGCTTGAGGTGGAAGCCGTGGGACCGGGGGTGGACACTCCGGAGGATCTTGAGGAAGTCCGGCGCATCATTGCTGAAAAGGCTGAGTGAACATCATGAAATATCTTGACGAAGCGCGGCAGGTTCTGCGTGACGAGGCTCAGGCGCTTAACATTCTTGCCGACAGCCTCGGGGAGAGTTTTGAGAAAACGGTGGACTGCCTTCTCGGCATCAAGGGGCGCATAGCCGTCACGGGCATGGGCAAAAGCGGGCATGTGGCGCGCAAGATTGCGGCGACGCTGGCTTCCACCGGTTCTCCCGCGTACTTCATCCATCCTGCCGAGGCCAGTCACGGAGATCTCGGCATGATGACTCCGGAAGATGCGGTCATAGCGATTTCCAATTCCGGCAATACGGCGGAGCTGACGGATATTGTTCTCTATGCGTCACAGAACAACATGCCCCTTGTCGCCATTACCAGAAATGCCGACAGCTTCCTCGGCAAGCACTGCGATTATCTGCTGCAGCAGCCGCAGCTGCACGAAGCCTGTCCTCTGGACTGCGCTCCGACGACGAGCACGACGGTTCAGATGGCCCTGGGAGACGCGCTTGCCATGTGCCTGCTTACGGCGCGAGGCTTCCGCAAGGAGGATTTCCGTCGCTTCCATCCCGGCGGGTCGCTGGGGCAGAAACTCTCTCTGGTGCGAGACCTCATGCATACGGGAGATGCCGTGCCGCTGCTGCATCCCGATGCGCCCATGATGGACGTGCTTGCCGAAATGACCCGCAAGGGCTTCGGCTGTGTGGGCGTCATGGACGGTGAACGCCTGGTGGGCATCATTACCGACGGCGATCTGCGCCGCCACATGGGGCCCCACATCCTTGAAAGCACGGCCGCCGAGCTCATGACCAGAAATCCCGTGTGCGTCGATGCCGACGCCCTGAGCGCCAAGGCTCAGGGGATCATGGAAGAACGCAAGATAACGTGTGTGTTCGTGGTGGATGACCAGCACAGGCCGCTCGGCATTCTCAGCATGCACGACATCCTGTAGCGTATCCGCGGGCCCGGCCGATTTCTTCATGAGGAACTTGATGGTTCCTGCGGCATCCGTTTTTCTCCGGCGAAACGAAAATGACGCTCAGAGCCTGATCGACGGAACGCGATGAGTTTTTTGTCGTTGTTTTCCGGTCGATGGCTGCCGGTGGAGAAAATCCTTTGCTGTGCGGAGAGCTCCGGCCGGTCCGGTCGTGATGTCTGTGCTTGAAGACGAACAAGGCTCCGGCTTTTCCTCTTTCAGGAGAAGCCGGAGCCTTTCTGTACGTTTCTGCCGGAGCTTGTTCCTTCCGTGTGAGATTACTTTCTGCCTGCTCTGGTCTGCTTTTCCAGCTCCGTAAGATCGTAGGGAGTGGACTGGTACACGAAATAGTTGAGCCAGTTCGCGTAGATAAGGTGGGCATGGGCGCGCCATGTCATGAGCGGGGGCTGCGTGGGATCATTATTCGGGTAGTAATTTTCGGGAATTTCCGGATGGATGCCTGCGGCAAGGTCGCGGGTATATTCCTTGTGCAGGGTGTCGGCGTCGTATTCGGAGTGACCGGTAATGAAGATCTGCTTGCCGTTGTCCGTGGAAATGGCATAGAGACCGGCCACGGGAGAGGAGGCAAGGATCTTGAGTGCGGGTTCTTTTTCGACGTCGGCCCTGTCCACGGTGGTGTTGCGGGAATGGGGAACCATGAACACGTCGTCGAATCCGCGGAAAAGTATGGAACCGGCATGTTCCACCTTATGGGGATAGATGCCGGAAATTTTCCTGGGCAGAAGCCGTTTCTGGATGCCGTAGTGATAGTACAGCCCGGCCTGCGCTCCCCAGCAGATGTGGAACGTACTGTGCACATGACTCTTGCTCCATTCCATGATGTCGCAAAGCTCACTCCAGTACTCCACTTCTTCAAAAGGCATGAGCTCCACGGGGGCACCGGTGATGATCATGCCGTCGTAGTAGTTCTGACGGACTTCTTCGAAAGTCTTGTAGAAGGAGAGCAGATGACTGCGGGGAGTATTTTTGGATTCGTGGCTGGAGGTGTGAATAAGTTCAAGTTCTACTTGAAGGGGAGTATTGCCCAGCAGACGGGAAAGCTGTGTTTCCGTAGCTATTTTTGTCGGCATCAGATTGAGCAGGAGTATCTTCAGCGGACGGATATCCTGCGTGATGGCGCGAGTTTCGGTAATGACGAAGATGTTTTCGTTGTTGAGCGTTTTTACGGCAGGAAGTTCATTGGGTATTTTGATGGGCATGGTGTTCTCCCGGAAGGTAGACGGAAAAATTCGGGAAGCCCGGCGCTCGAAGCCTGAAAGAAGGGCCTTCCGAACGAGTCGGAAGGCCCGGAGAATCAGCGGTTGGCGGCCAGAGCCTGATCGATGTCGGCAATGAGGTCTTCGGCGTTCTCGATACCGCAGGAGAAGCGCACGAGTTCCGGAAGGATGCCGCAGTTGCGCAGTTCTTCATCGTTCATCTGACGATGCGTGGCGCTGGCAGGATGCAGGCAGCAGGTACGGGCGTCGGCCACATGGGTTTCAATGGCGGCGATGCGCAGATGCTTCATGAAGTTTTCCGCAGCCTTGCGTCCGCCCTTCACACCGAAGCTCACCACGCCGCAGGAGCCGTTGGGCAGGTACTTCTGGGCAAGTTCATAGTACTTGTCGCCGGGCAGACCGGGATAGCGCACCCAGTCCACAAGATCGCTCTTGCTGAGGTATTTTGCCACGGCAAGGCCGTTTTCACAGTGACGGGCCATGCGGACGTGCAGGCTTTCCAGTCCGAGATTCAGCAGGAAGGCGTTCTGCGGCGACTGAATGGCGCCGAAGTCGCGCATGAGCTGAGCCGTGGCCTTGGTGATGTACGCCGCACCGTTGCCGAATTTGGTCACATAGGTGATGCCGTGATAGCTTTCATCGGGAGTGCAGAGCCCCGGGAACTTTTCGGCGTGGGCCATCCAGTCGAACTTGCCGGAATCCACGATGCAGCCGCCGACGGCCGCGCCGTGACCGTCCATGTACTTGGTGGTGGAGTGCACCACGATGTCCGCGCCCCATTCGATGGGACGGCAGTTCACGGGAGTGGCGAAGGTGTTGTCGATGATGAGCGGAACGCCGTGGGCATGTGCGGCCTTGGCGAAGCGTTCGATATCGAGCACCACGAGCGCGGGGTTGGCGATGGTTTCGCCGAACACGGCCTTGGTGTTGGGACGGAAGGCGGCTTCCAGTTCTTCGTCGGAGCAGTCGGGGGACACGAAGGTGAAGTCGATGCCCATGCGCTTCATGGTGACGGCGAAAAGATTGTAGGTGCCGCCGTAAATGGTGGAGGAGGCAACGACATGATCTCCCTCACCGGCGAGGTTGAATACGCTGAAGAAGGAGGCAGCCTGACCGGAAGAGGTGAGCATGGCGGCCGTACCGCCTTCCAGGGCGGCTATCTTGGCAGCGACGTAATCGTTGGTGGGGTTCTGAAGACGGGTGTAGAAATAGCCGCTGGCCTCGAGGTCGAACAGCTTGCCCATGTCTTCGCTGGTGTCGTACTTGAACGTGGTGCTCTGGATGATGGGGATCTGGCGGGGTTCGCCGTTACCGGGGGTATAACCGCCCTGTACGCAGGTGGTTTCGATATGCTTGCTCATGCGATATCCTTTTTAAGACATGCTGTCTGTTTTATTTCTGTTGTGCCTGACGGAGTCGGAACGGAGTGACGGCGGATCCGGCAGGAACTGGTGAACAAAAATGAAAAAGCCCGCGCTTGTCGCACGGGCTTCCTGCCAGAATTGCTCAGGCATGAAGAAAGACCGGTGCGACGGATGTTTCGCCCCTGCACATGCGTTCGTCAAGAACTTCGAGAAAGTATCCCATTTCATGCCTGCCTTTGATATAACTCTATATCTGGAAATCCTTATATAAACGGCTTTCAAAAATGTCAAGCATGGAAGCCGGACCCCATGGATTTTCTTCGGGTATGGCGCAGAAGCCTTGCAGCTCATGCCCGGGCGGGGGAACCTCAGGGGATTTTTGCGGAGCAGCAGAGGGATGGAAGAAGAAAAATGTGAGACTCCCGGTCGCCTCGCTGCGAAGCACGGAGGGGAGGCGAATGCCGTTGCGTGCAAAACGAGGTCCTCCGATGCCGCAGGCAGGGCGGCCCGGCGGAAAAAGGCCGCGGGTTCGAAAACAGACTTCGAACACGCGGCCTTCACATCATCCGTCGGAAAGAGGCGGAACTAGGGGAGCGGGTCGTATTCTCCGGCATCCACAGGTTCAAGCCATTCGTTGGAACTGTTTTCTCCGGGGACCTCCACGGCCAGATGGGCGAACCAGCTGTCCCTGGCGGCACCGTGCCAGTGCTTTACGCCTGCGGGAATGATGACGACGTCGCCGGGATGAAGTTCGCGGGCCGGCTTGCCCCATTCCTGATACCATCCGCGACCGGCCGTGCAGAGCAGGATCTGTCCGCCGTTCCTGTCGGCGTGATGAATATGCCAGTTGTTGCGGCATCCGGGTTCAAAGGTCACGTTTCCGATGACGACGCCTTCGGTGGAAAGCATGTTCAGCCAGCTGTTGCCTGTAAAGTACCTGGCGTAAGCCGTATTGGCTTCGCCGCGGGGAAAAAGGTCATTGATCGTATGCATGGAGTTCTCCTGTTGCTGAAAGACTGATGAGACGGGTTCCGGAAACGCTGTTCCGTTTTGGTATGCCGTGAAAGAATCGGGAAGTCGGAAGATTCAGTCCCGGAGGCTTCTGTGAGACGCTTTTTTCTCGGAACGGGTGCTGTTTCGTTACAGAGAATACGATCTGCGATCGGGACGGCATAGAGCGTATTCTCTTTATTTCTTGCCTGATTCTGCCTTGTTTCAGAGTTTTTTGCCGGTACTGCGGAAATAGAGGGAAAAACTTGCGCAGGTAAGCACCGTTGCTCCGATCAGTATGACCGTGGCCAGAAGAAAGATGCCGGACATGCCCGAAGCGTCGTAGATATGCCCGCCGACGGCTGCGGCGGAACCGATGGAAAACTGTATGGCCGCCACGGAAAGGCCTCCGGCGATTTCCGCCTTGTCTGCCAGTGTCAGGGCTATCCATGCCGTCCAGCCCACGCAGAGCAGGCCGAAGCAGAATCCCCAGAGAAGGAGCAGGGCCAGACTGAGGGATAGCACGGGCGGGCAGAGGAAAAGGGTGGCGGCCATAAGCGCCAGCACGACATGCACTCCGATCATGGTCAGACGGAAACTGCGGTTCAAAAGGACGCCTGCCGTGAAGGTGCCGAGAGTGTTGACCGCGCCATAGGCCAGAAGCATGGCTGAGAGGGCGGTCGGTCCCAGAGACAGCCCGTGTTCCAGATACGGCCTCAGATAGGTGAACAGGGCATGGTATCCGCCGTAGGCGCAGATGGTGCCGACGATCCCCGCAAGGGCCCAGCGGACCTTCAGCAGGGCGAACATGCCGCGGAAGTCGTTTCCGGCCTTCGGCGGGATGGAGGGAAGGGTCAGATACTGCCAGAAAAAGGCGATCAGTCCCGGGACGGCGGAAAGCAGAAAGACGTTGCGCCAGCCGACGTGTTCTTCCAGCAGACTGGCAAGGGGCAGGGAAATGATGGTGGCCACGGAGACGCCGGAATAGAGAATGCTCAGAGCCCGGGGAATATCCCTGGACGGTACGAGCTGAATGGTGACGGCGGAGGCCATGGACCAGAATCCTCCTACGCAGATGCCGAGCAGGCCGCGGCCGAGAAGCAGCATGGTGTAGCTGGAGGCAAAGCCGACCAGCAGATTGGAGACGAGAAGCAGCCCGGAAAGAAGGAGAAGGATATGCCGTCTGTCGGTATGACGGGTAAGCGGAGCGAGCAGCAGGCTGGTAAGCATGGCGAGCGCACCCACGGCGGTGACGGTCTGTCCGGCCATGCCTTCGGAGATGGCGAGTCCCTGAGCGATGGGAGTGAGCAGACTGACGGGAGTGAATTCGGCGGAAATGAGACAGGTGACGCCCATGAACAGCGAGAAAACCGCAGACCAGCGGGCTTTGTCGGGATGGGTGGAATTGACGGCAGCGTCCATGAAAGAGCCTCACGGATAAAAAGTTGCGGGAGAAAAAGCCCGCACATGGCGGGCTGAGGATCATCGGGAAGGCTTGTCGAGGCGGAAGGATCAGGAGGCATTCCGGCCGAGATGTTTCCGGAAGAATCGTCCGAGTTCCTCGAAGTGGAAACGGGCTTCCGGCATGTCTTCGTTCATGTGGTACTGGGCATGCGAGAGTCCCTCGAAAACTATGAGATCGGCCGGGACTCCGGCCTGCCTCAGTTTCAGATGCATGCGCACCGTGTTGCTGAGAAAGAGGTCTCTTGTTCCCGAGGTGAGCAGGGTGGGCGGAAAGCCGTGTACGTCGCCGTTTACGGGAGAGAGAAACGGGTCTTCCATGTCATGACCGTCGGCGTAGATTTCAGCGGCACCTTTGAGCCAGCCGTCGTAGCCGACGAGAATGTTGTCCACTTCTTCGTTGGTGAAGTAGCTGTCGCCCTTCTTGTTCATCTGAGCCCACGGTGTTCCGGCCGCCAGAGCGCCGGGAAGCGGCAGCCCTTCGGCCCGGGCGCGCAGCGCGAGTATGAGCGTCATGGCTCCGCCCGTGGACGTGCCGAACACGCCGATGTTCTGTGGAGGAACACGGGTCAGCAGTTCACGATATACGGCCAGGGCATCGTCGATGGCGGCAGGATAGGGAAAATCCGGAGCCATTCTGTAGTCAACGGAAATAATTTTGAATTTTCCTATGCCTGCCATGAGGACGGCTTCCTGCGTACCGGCTTCTCCCTGTCCGAGCACATAGCCGCCGCCATGAAAATGAAGCAGTATCCGGGAGTCTTCCGGCAGATCCCGCGGTTCGAGAATGAAAACGGGAACGTTTGCCATGACGTCGGAAGTCATGGTCACGCCGAGCTTTTCGCGGAGTGCCGGCAGGTTCTTGATCTGCTGCCTTGCCATAGCGGAGGTCCAGGCCTTCCATTCTTCGCGGGTGCGGGGTGATTTTTTCCAGTCTGCGGGGATGCCCCGGGAAATCATGGCCTGAAGTTCCGGACTGACCGTGCCCGGAACGGAAATATCCGCAGGTCTTCCCATGGCGGGCACGATGCTGCCGAGGGCCAGTACGACGGCGACAAGAGCCGGGGTGAATATGTTCATGCTGACTCCGAGAGAGAGCCTGTCCGGGCAGGCTGTTGAAAGGGAATGTCGATCCGTGTTTTTCTGTACAGAAAAGACAGTGTTTATAGCAAATACTTATATTGAATCTATATGTATGCTTTACAGGTATAATTGCTCCCGTTAATATGCTTTCAGGAATCGACAGAAAGGTATCGTCTTGAGTTTTTGTCGAGGCATAGCGCACACGAACGTCGGAGAGCATCCGGAAGAGAGGGAGAGAGCATGGAACTGAGGGTATTGCGGTATTTTCTTGCGGTGGCCCGGGAGGAAAGCATTTCCAGGGCCGCGGAGTTTCTGCACATCACGCAACCCACGCTTTCCCGGCAGCTCATGGATCTGGAAGAAGAGCTGGGCAGACGACTTTTCCTGCGCGGAGGGAGGAGAATGACGCTGACGGAGGAAGGGCTTTTTCTCCGTAAGCGCGCTCAGGAAATCGTCACGCTTGCCGACCGTACGGCGGAGGAATTCCGCTCAACGGCGGAGGATATCAGCGGTGATGTCCACATCGGCGGAGGCGAAACCCGGGGCATGAGTTTCCTTGCCGGAGCCGCAGGGACGATGCGATCGCTGTATCCTCATGTATCCTTTCATCTTTTCAGTGGAAATGCCGCCGATGTCATGGAAAGGCTGGATAACGGCCTTGTGGACTTCGGAGTTTTCATCGAACCGGCCGATCTTTCCCGCTATGAATATATCCGTCTGCCCGTGATGGCTTCCTGAGCACAGAAACGGGTGCAGGTCCGGCATCCGCGGCACTTTTCAGGATCGACCGTCGGCTTGCCGTTGCAGTGCATGGCCATTTTGCCGGCACGGCTGCCGCAGCCCATGCCGATGTTCTTGATGGCGCCGCCGAAGCCGGTCAGTTCATGTCCCTTGAAATGAGACAGGGAGATGAAGATATCGGCATCCATGATGGCCCGGCCGATGAAGGCGGTCTTGAGAATCTTGCCGCCGTTGACCGGCACTTCAATGTCGTCCGTGCCTTTCAGACCGTCGCCGATGATGATCTGGCAGCCGGTGCTCAGCGGAGAGAAGCCGTTTTCATTGGCGGCCGTCAGATGTTCCAGAGCTTCCTTGCGTCGTCCCACGTACAGGGTGTTGCAGTCGGTGAGGAAGGGCTTGCCGCCGAGAGCCTTCACGCGGTCGGCCACGGCACGGGCAAAGTTGGGGCGAAGGAAGGAGAGGTTGCCGGGTTCGCCGAAGTGCATCTTGATGGCCACGAACTTGTTTTCGAAGTCGATGGTTTCTATGCCGGCAGCGCGGATGAGCTTGTCCAGCTTATCCAGCAGACTGACACCTACTTTGCAGCGCATATCGGTAAAGTAGACTTTGGATGCAGCCATAGGGATTCCTCCTGGTTTATATGCGGGGTAAGGGTTTAAGCGGTATGCGGTCTGTCGAAGAAACCGGAAAGCGTTTCCTGTACGGACAGAACCGGAGACGGATATCCGGGCATGGCGGCATCAATGTCCCGGAGCAGCATATCCGTGAAGGCATCGGACAGTTTTTCCTTGTCGTCGGGAAGCATGTGCAGCTCAAGCCTGTCCGGAGCGATGAGGCGCAGGCGGAAGTCGGCCCGGGGCATGCCCGCGCGGGCGAGGAGCCGGCGTGCGGTCTTCTCTCCCTCCGCAATGGCCGCAAGCGTTTCCCTGTCGGGGCGGCTTCCATAGGGCAGGCGGGTGAGCAGACAGGGGCGGGGCTTCTGCCACGGCAGTTCCATGCCGGTCTCTTCGGCAAGGGAGTGTATCTCGTTTTTCCCCAGTCCGGCAAGAGCCAGCGGAGACAGGATATTCAGTTCATGAATCGCCTGAAGTCCGGGACGATAGGACAGGGAGTCGGAGGCATTGGTTCCGTCGCACAGCGGGAGCGTGCTTTCCGCTCGGAGTCTGGTGAACATGGCCCGCTTGCATTCATAACAGCGGTTGCGTGCTCCATCGGCGACGGAAGGCAGATGCAGCGGATCGACGGGAATTTCTCTGAACTCGAGATTGTTCCGACAGGCCCATGACCTGGCAAACTCGCTTTCTTCCGGCGGAACATGGGGACCCGTGACATGCAGCAGCAGAGGAGAAAGTCCCAGAACATGCGCGGCGTGAGCCAGAAAACGGCTGTCGAGACCGCCGGAATAGGCGAGTGCAAAACGGCCTTCCCCGGCTATGGAAGCAAGAATGTCCGCCAGGGGGGCGAGAGCATTTGGTGTCATGAAAACTCCGGGTTTTCCGTCGGGCGGGAACAGATTTTTCTGTGATCCGCAGAATGTCGGATCTCATCTTTGCCGGAAAACCTTTTTGCCGGAAGCCTGCGCACAGGAGCAGGGCAACCGGCCTTTTTCGAAAGGGGATTTACCCTTCGTCCGGGGCTCCGCAGGCAAAAATGGCGCCGTTGGGAGCATCTTCAAAGACGCGGGTACCGTAGACGATGGCCTTTTTTTCGACTTTCATGGCAGGTCAGGGGCCGAATTCCGCTTCGAGCGCCTTGAGAAGCGCCATGGCCGTGGGGGTGACGGTTTCTCCCTGTCCGGGGAAGGGG
>JAXVQY010000162.1:0-16983 GCA_037303805.1 bacterium
TGTACAAAGCGGGAACATAGGCGAAGGTACTCATATCTGGCAGTTCTGTGTGGTGCTTCCTGGAGCACGCATCGGCAAAAACTGCAATATCTGTTCGCATTGCTTCATTGAGAATGATGTAATCGTCGGCGACAACGTCACGGTCAAATGCGGCGTGCAACTCTGGGACGGTATCAGGGTGGAAGACAATGTCTTCATCGGGCCCAATGTGACGTTCTGCAATGACAGACATCCTAAATCCAGAAACAAGCATTTCGTGCTCGAAGGCGTCGTGGTGCGACGCGGGGCATCCATAGGTGCCAATGCTACCATTCTTCCTGGGGTGGAGATAGGCGAGGGGGCTATGGTGGGCGCGGGAGCTGTAGTGACGAAACATGTTCCGGCGGGCGCCGTTGTAACAGGCTGTCCGGCAAAAAAGAGAGCATAGTATGGCCAATATCCTTGTTTCCATGTATAATTTTGCGAGAGATCCTCATGACTATAATGTCATGCCCCCATTTTACGAAGCATTTCTCGAAGGGCTGCGTAAAGCAGGAAATAATGTTTTTTGTTTTTTTCATAAAAAACATGATAAAGAATTTTATGAAAATATTCCTTCATCCATTTATACTGCGATAACAGACTTTTCTCCTGATCTTGCTATTTTTTTTAATAATGAATTTTGGGATATCACACGTCTATTTGACATACCTATTGTTATATATGATGTTGATTCTCCTTTATATATAAAGAATAAAAATAATATTATTAATAATGTAACAAGATATAAATTTATAACAATACAAAAATCTAATGTAAAATTATTTACTGATATATATAAAATTAAATCTAAAAATATTAAATATATTGAACCGTTTACTGAAATACAAAAAGATAATACAATTAATCAAAAGTATAATATTTCTTTTGTAGGTGCAAATTGGCTTTGGGGAGGAGCCTCTTTTGCGGTTTCATTAAATAAAAAATTATCGGATGAAGATAGAGTATATGCACAAAAAAACCTTCAAATTTTTGTTAAAAATACATTTTATAATATTAAAGAGGAATATTTTTCTACAAATGATAAACTTATTACTAATGTAAAAAATTTTTGTGATAGGCTAAGTGGTATCAAAAGAGCACGTATACTTACAGAAGTTGCTGATCTTGGTCTTGAACTTCGTGGAGTATACTGGGATCACGCCTCCATGAACTATTACCCGGAGCTGGCACTGTGCTACAATAGGGAACCACTGTTTTCCCTGCGTGACAATCAAAATTTTTACAATCAGAGTCGTATCGGCATCTGTACACAGCATATTCAGGCAGTCAGCGGTTTTTCCTGGCGGGTCTGCGATATCATGGCTTCAAACGCCTGTCTTGTCACGGAATACCGCCCGGACATGTCATCTCTGTTCGGTAGTATCGACATTCCCACGTTTTCCACGCCTGCAGAAGCTCGCAGCCGATGCAAAGAACTACTGGAACATGAATCTCTACGAAAAGAAATAGTCGAACAGTGCCACGAAGTAATTGATGCACGATTCCGCTTCCGCCATCTTCTGGAAAAACTGGAAGATTTTCTTCAAATGAATCTTTCCGCAGCGGTAGAAGAGGGAACCATTACCTATTTTTCGGACAAGACGCTGGAGTCAACTCTCGTTTCCGATACAATGAAACAGTTCGGCCTGTCTCCCGAGTCGGTGACATACGCGCGCAGGAGCGCACCCGATAATTTGAGAGCCGCCTTCCGTGGGGATGATTTCTGCTCTTCCATAGAAAATGAACGACGGGTCAGATTCAAGGCCTCCCTACAGAACCTGCTCACCTTCAGCCACGAAAAACGTCGGGAACGCCGGCATGAACTCGTGGACAAGCAGTACGAAGCGGAGCTCCGGGCAGCCCTAGCCTCCGAGCTGCCCTTTGCCGTACATATGGCAAACTACCTCGGCCGTAAGGCGAACATCCGGTCCAGAGTAAGACTCCTCAAGAAAGGTGAGCAAAAGAAAAAACAGTATATTCGGGAACATGAAAAGAAACTTGCCGAAAAGTACAAAGCCTGTGCGCGTGTGGACTGGTATATGCATGAGCAGGAAGAAGACGCCGCCCGCGTGCGCGTCATGCGCGACATTGTGAAGAAACGTAAACTCCGTGTAGCGTTTCTGGTCATTTACGACAGCGTTTTCCCAGCCGAGGCCGTGTACAAAAAAATGCGGGAAAGCAGTGTATTCGAACCAGCTCTGTACGTTATTCCCGACACGTTGCGCGGCGAGCAGAACATGCTCACCCAGATGTTCAAGACGTATAAGAGTCTTAAAGAAAAATACGGCAAGGTTATTCTTCCCTATGACACGGAGCATAAGACATTTGCCGCCATTGAAGATGATTTCGACATATTCTGTACTGCCAATCCCTATGATTCCATGACCCATTTAAATTACAGAATTCGTCATCTCACAATAGAACGAGGCAAGCTTTCGTTTTATATTAATTACGGCTATCCAGGTGTCGTTTATGGAAGAGAGGTATTCTCCCGTCAGGCCATGAGTCTCCTGTGGAGGTATTTTATAGAGTCGGAGGCGCTCTTTCCCGAGTACCGTCAGCATGAAATTTTGTATGGGCTCAATACTGAAATCGTTGGCTACCCCAAAATGGATGCGCTGGCGCAGTGCAGTATTGATACGGAAAGAACGTTCAAGCGCATCATCATTGCGCCACACCATACTATTGATGATGCTGTTTCCCTACATCTCTCTAATTTTCTTGTGTTTGCGGATTTCTTTCTCAAACTTCCCGCACGATACCCCGAGGTACAGTTTGTCTTTCGTCCGCACCCCATGCTTTTCCCCAAGCTGACCGATGAAAAATTCTGGGGAAGAGAGAAAACGAAAAAGTACCTTGCAACGATGCAGGCCTTTCCCAATGTGGAATATCAGGACGGCGGAGATTATTTTGAAACTTTCGCCAATGCCGACGGCATTATTCACGACTGCTCTTCCTTCCTCACAGAATGGATGTATACGGAAAAGCCCGGCTGTTATCTGCTCAGAAACAGGGAAAGTATTGAGGAGCAGTTCATGCCTGCAGGACAGGCCGTGCTCGATCTGTATTATCAGGCCTTTTGCGAGGAAGACATCATTCATTTTATTGATGATGTCATTCTTCACGGGGAAGACCCACTGAAGGAAAAAAGAGAGGCGTATGTGCGGCGCTATGTCAAAGTCAACTATCCCGATGCTGCTGGCAGGATAGTGTCGTATCTGGAAAAACAGTTTCTTTCCGGGGAGAATTCATGAACTACGCGGCCATACTTGCGGGGGGCATCGGAGCCAGAATGAAGGCTGCATTGCCCAAGCAGTTTCTTACGGTGGGTAACGTACCCATCATCATCAGGACCATGCGCAGACTGAATGATTTTGCGCTGTTTGATCAGATCATCGTAGCCATTCACCCGGAATGGAAAAATTATCTTGAAAAGCAGATTGAAGTCTTCGGACTGGATGGACAAAAGTTTAAACTTATAGACGGAGGCTCCGAACGACTGGACACCATTCACAACGTACTTTCCTTCATAGAACAAAGTAGGGGAGTGAGAGAGGACGACAGGATACTCATCCACGACGCAGTTCGTCCTTTTCTTTCCCGCAAAGTTGTGGAGGACAGCCTGAAAGCCCTCGACAGGCACGATGCCGTGGTGGCCGCCCTTGCCGTGGTGGATACCATGCTCTGGGTGGAGGATGGCAATACTGTATCCGACATGCCGACGCGTTCCAAACTCTTCCATGGGCAGGCTCCGGACAGTTTCCGACTTCCCACTCTGTGCAAGGCTTTTTTTGCCCTGACCGAAGAGGAACGGCGCATCATTACCGGTACGGCGCAGATATGTATGTTGAAAGGAATTCCCATCGCCACCGTTCCGGGCGACCCCATGAACATAAAAATCACGAATCCGTTTGATATGAAACTCGCGGAGTTTTTCTGCTCGCTGGAGAACTGACATGAAGGCATGTGTACTGGAAGGCATAGACAGGCTTGAATACAAGGAAGTCTCTTGTCCGGCTCCCCGAGAGGGAGAAGTACTTCTGCACATTCGGGCCTGCGGCATTTGCAGCAGCGATTACGACCGTGTGAAGAAGACGGGTACCTATCATTTCCCTACCATTCCCGGCCATGAATTCGCAGGGGAGATTGCGGCCGTAGGCGAAGGGGTAGACGAAGGACTTGTGGGGCGTCGCGCGGTGGTCTTTCCTCTACTTCCGTGCCGGAACTGTTCTTCCTGCGCCAAGGAACAATGGGCGCAATGCAAAAATTACAATTACTTCGGTTCCCGCTGTGACGGCGGCTTTGCAGAATATCTGTCCGTCCCCCTCTGGAACATCCGTCTTTTTTCCGCAGACATTCCCTTTACTGTGGCGGCTCTCACAGAACCGGCAGCCGTGGCTTGGCACGCGGTTTCCGAAGCGGGAGAGATGAAGGATAAAAACGTATGCATTTCCGGCTCAGGTACCATTGCTATACTGTGCGGCCTCTGGGCGCGCGAGCGCGGAGCGGAACAAGTTTTTCTTATTTGCCGAAAAGAAGAAAAAAAGACTTTCATCGAGCAAAAGTTCGGCCTGAAGACTCTGATGCAGGGGGAGTGTCTTGTGAATGATCTTTTCTCCCGTACCGGGGGAGAAGGCGCGGACATCGTGCTGGAGTGCGTGGGCTCTCCTACCTCGCTGGAGCAGTCCATCAGTCTTGCACGGCAGGGCGGAACCGTGATTCTGGTGGGAAATCCTACCGGAGACATGACACTGAATAAAAAGGTGTACTGGAAAATTCTGCGTTCCGAACTGGTACTGCACGGAGTGTGGAATTCCCACTGGGGAGGGGAAAAAAGCGACTGGGCACAGGTACTGCATCTTTTTGAAAGCATGCACTCCGATCTTGAAGCGCTCATCACGCACCGCTTCCGCCTTGAAGAATGCCGCCGTGCCTTTGACGTCATGACCGGTGGAAAAGAGTTCGCCATCAAGGGGATGTTTATCAATGACTAAGCGTAAATCCTGTATTTCCGCATCCATGATGTGCACAAACCCATTTTTCATGAACGAAACCTTTTACGCTCTGAATCAGGGCAGAGTGGAATACCTGCATCTTGATATCATGGATGGTATTTTCGTACCGAACCTGGGACTCAGCCTGGACTGGATCAAGGCTCTTCGGGAGCATACAGATATCAGCTGTGACTATCACCTCATGACCATCAACCCGGACAATATTTTTCCGCTTCTGAACATGCGGGCCGGGGATATTGTCTCCATACATTACGAAAGCACGCCGCAGATACTTCGCACGCTGGAAAATGCGAAAAAATATGGGGTGAAAGTGTTTCTCGCCATTAATCCTGGCACGCCGGTAAGTTCTTTGGAAGAGCTTGTCTACTTCATCGACGGTGTCAATCTCCTCATGGTGAATCCCGGATTCGCCGGACAGAAAATGGTTCCCTTCGGTATCCGCAAGGCAAAAAAGCTTCAAGATTTCTTGCAGGAGCGCGAAATAGATCTGGACGTTGAAGTCGACGGCAACATAACCTTAGCCCATGCCTCACAGTTGAAGGCCTGTGGAGCAAATATCTTTGTTGCCGGTACATCGAGCCTTTTTTCTTCCACCGGTATCCGCGAGCATTCCATGGAAAAACTGCGAGAGGCCATCGCATAGAGGAACTCTCCGGAGCGGTGGGGGCGCCGCCCACAAAGGTTCACGCTGAATCGGATAAAAAGTAAAAAATATTGCTCGGTCTGTTCAGGCCGGGCTTCATGCCCCGGCAGGGAAAGTCATGCCGAAGATTTTTATTTCCTTTTTCAATGCCGTGCACAATCCTGCCGATCCGCAGGCCATGCCGTGCTTTTACGAAAGTTTCATCAAGGAGCTTGCAGAGCGTGGAAACGAACTGCTGATCATGCATCATTATATCTTTGCCCGAGATTTCGGTCCCCTTCCAGAAAACGTCAGAAGACACATCGCGGATTTTTCTCCCGATTTAGCCATCATCTTTAACAATGCCTTTTACGATCTGTCGGAATACTTCGATTTTCCTATCTATGTCTACGAGGTAGATTCCGTTCTCTACTACAGCAACAAGGACGTGCTAAAAAGCAAGAAAGGCAGATTCCGTTACATCGTACCGCAGAGAACTTCCGTCGAATCCATCCGACAACACCTGGGGGTAGACAAGGCACAGATACTCTATACCCCTTTCTTTACGTCAGTTCGACGGGAAAACATTCCCAAGACTATGAACATTTCCTTCATAGGCACGCGTTTTGTGCCGTATGGCCATGACGGAAAAACTGCCTGGAACCGCTTTATGTGCACTGGTCCTTCCTCTGTGGCGGTGGAGTGTTTCAAGCAGGCATTGGAGACAGTGCGCCGCACACCCTACATTCCACAGCAGAAGCTTATGGCGCAGTTCCAGTCTGAAGAATTTGATGCGGCGTATTTTTTGAACCGTGACGAAATGGTAGACTCTCTTTCCGGTTCCATACGGATACTCACACTTTCCGAAGTCGCCGACCTGGGGCTGGTTATTTTCGGCACCAAAAGCTGGGTGACAGAGAACTGCGCAGACCCGCATATTCCGCTCGCCTACGACAGCAGGGCGGTATATTCTCTGAAGCACAATCAGGACGTGTACAATGCTTCGCGCCTTGCCATCAACGTGAATCATGTTCAGGCAACCACTGGTTTTTCCTGGCGCGTATGCGACATCATGGCAAGCGACGCCTGTCTTGTTTCGGAATACAAGCCCGATTTTGAACGATGCTTTCCAGGCGTGCCCATTCCACTTTTCACCAACCGCTACGAGGCACGGGAACTGTGCCGGAAGCTCCTTGACAACAAAAATATGCGACGTGACATCATCGCCCGTTGCAATGAAATCATTGACGCAAAATTCCGGTTTGAGAATCTGGTTCCGCTGCTGGAGGATTTTTTCAAGGTTTCCCTCAGGGAGGGAAAAAGTTCGATACCCGCCCGCATAGAAAACGTGTCAGACCTTCCCATGAATTCCGTGAATCACGTTGTTGTAGATGTGGAAGCGCCTCTGGACTTCCGAAAGCGGTACAAGCTGTTTTGTTACCTGGCGCTTCTTCTGGCTGCACAGATTCCTGTCATCGGCCTGTGCTTTTCTGCCGAAAGAAGGAAAAAACTTTTAAAAAAAGTCAACAAATACTGGCGATAACAATATTTTTGCATTCAGTACACATGAATGCGGCGCCAAGCAGGAGCATATATGGACATTTCCTTTCTCGATCTTGCCAAAGTTAACAACCGTTTCCGTGGGGAAATAGACGAACGCATCAAAAACATTCTCGACAAGGGGTGGTACCTTCAGGGCGAGCAGAACGAGTTGTTCTGCAGACACTTTGCCGAATACTGCGGCACGAAATACGCCCTCGGCGTAGCCAACGGACTGGATGCACTCAATCTCATCATCAAAGCGCACGGCTTCGGGCCTGGTGATGAAATCATCGTGCCCGCCAATACCTACATTGCCACCATTCTGGCCATTTCCGAAAACGGCTGCACGCCCGTGCTGGTAGAACCGACGCTTGAAACCTGCAACATCGATCCCGACAAGATAGAAGAAGCCATCACGCCGCGCACCCGCGCAATCATGGTGGTGCATCTCTACGGTCAGGCCGTGCGCATGGAAAAGATATGGGGTCTGGCGGAAAAATATCATCTCAAGGTGTTTGAAGACTGCGCCCAGGCGCACGGCGCTCTGTATCAGGGCCGAAAGGTGGGCAATCTGAGCGATGCGGGGGCTTTTTCCTTCTACCCCGGCAAAAACCTCGGCTGTATGGGAGACGGCGGCGGCATCACCACCAACGACAGGGAGCTTTTTGAAAAGATAAAGGCCCTTGCCAACTACGGTTCCGACCGCAAGTACCATCATATCTACAAGGGTACGAACTCGCGCCTTGACGAGATGCAGGCCGCCGTACTGGACGTGAAGCTGAAGTATCTCGACGCCGACAACGCCCGCCGCAGGGAAATCGCCACATACTACCGCACGAACATCATAAATCCCCTCATCACCCTGCCGCAGACGTACGATGAAAACGCCGCCGTGTGGCATGTGTTCACCGTGCGTACGCAAAAACGCGACGAGTTCCAGCAATACCTTGCAGACAACGGCGTACACACCATCATCCATTATCCCACTCCGCCGCACAAGCAGCTCGCCTATAATGAATGGAAGGATTTGTCTCTCCCCATCACGGAAAAGATTCACCGTGAAATCATTTCCCTGCCTATGTCTCCGGTTATGACCGATGACGAAATAAGTTTCGTCGTGGATACCGTGAACGACTGGCAGAGAAAAAAGGGGTAAAAGAAATCCATGGCAACCCCATTGGTTTCCGTTATTATTCCGGCATGGCACCATGAACGTTTCATCCGGGAGTGCATCGAGTCCATCATCAACCAGAGTTATTCGCCTATGGAGCTTCTGGTCATCGACGATGCCTCGCCGGATGGGACGCTTCAGGCAGCAGAAAGCCTTCGCGCACAGTGTGAAGTGCGATTCGTGCGCACCGTGATGTTTTCCAAGAAAAAGGGGAACATGGCGGCTTCCTGCAACATGGGCATCGGCATGGCGCAGGGAAAGTATGTCTATCTCATCGCCTCGGACGACGCCGCAGAACCCGACGCCGTGCGAGAGCTTGTGGAGGTGCTGGAGTCCCACCCGGACCATGTCCTGTCCGTAGGGGACTCCGCCATCATGGACGAATCCTCCCGTCGTACAGGATGGGATGCCGGACAGAGAAGCGTGCCTTTGGAGGATGCCCCATTCAAGACTTTTGGGGATTTTTACAGGCTGAACTCGCCCAGTCGCAGACATGAAGAATTCGGCAGCTACGCAAGCCTTCTGAAAGGCAATTACATTCCCAACGGCTATCTGATGCGGACGGACGCCCTACGCGCCGCGGGAGGATACGATACGACGGTTCTCGTGGAAGACTGGTACATGAATCTTCAACTCGCAAAACTCGGAGGTATGACCTATCTTCCCAAAATCCTGTTCCGCTATCGCTGGTACGATGGCAACACCATCAAGACCTATGCAGGTGAGGAAACTCGCAGAAAAATATGCCGGCAGATCTACGATCGGGAAGAAGCGTACTGCCGTGAGCACGGTTTTATTTCCATCCTCCGGCACAGCCATCCCGACAGTCTGCGCAACCGCTGGCACAGAATCCGCCGCAGGGTGCTTAACGTCGTCAACCGTGTTTTTTACATAAATCTGACAAAACGAAGGCTCAGCGTGTTCGGACGAGGGTTCCGTTTCTGAGGTGATTATGAAAGTTATACGAACGGGGATTGACGGACTTTATATTCTTGAGCCCCGCATCTTTGAAGACGAGCGCGGCTATTTTTTCGAAAGCTACAACAAGGCCGACTTTGAGAGAGCCGGGCTTTTCTACGATTTTGTACAGGACAATCAGTCCAGATCCTCGTACGGCACGGTACGCGGTCTGCATTTTCAGAGAGGCGAACACGCCCAGGCCAAGCTGGTTCGTGTACTGGAAGGTGTTGTGCGCGACGTGGCCGTGGACCTTCGCCATGCATCCCCTACGTATGGAAAGCATGTGGCCGTGGAGCTTTCGGGAGAAAACAAGCTTATGATGCTCATTCCACGAGGTTTCGCTCACGGCTTTTCAGTGCTGAGCGAGACAGCGGTTTTTTCCTACAAATGCGACAACTTCTATTGCAAGGAGTCCGAGGGAGGAATCCGCTTCGATGACCCGACCCTTGCCATCGACTGGCGTATCAACATGGAAAAGACACTTACCTCGGAAAAGGACAGGCTGTACCCGTACTTCGCGGAGTTTGAAACATGCTTCTAATCACCGGCGCAAACGGGCAACTTGGTCAAGAGCTCGGGCGGATCCTCAACAATAAGGCCGTGTACGTCGGTCACCGTGAACTCGACATTACGGAGGAAGCTGCGGTAAAGGCTTTTTTCAAGAAACGGAGCTTTGACTTCGTCATCAACTGCGCGGCCTGTACCGCGGTGGACAGGGCCGAGGACGACGCAGAGACAGCGAAAAAGGTGAACGCTCTCGGCCCTCTGTACCTTGCGCGTTACGGCCGCCGCATCCTTCAGATTTCCACGGATTATGTGTTCGACGGCACCTCCTGTCGCCCCTATACGGAGGAAGACGCACCGAACCCTGTTTCTGTGTATGGCAAAACAAAACTTGCCGGAGAAAACGCCGTGCTTGCCGAGGCCGAATGCGCTGTCGTTATCCGCACATCATGGCTTTATTCCAGCTTCGGCAAAAACTTCGTGAAGACCATGCGCCGCCTAGGGACGGAACACAAAAGTCTCGATGTGGTGTTTGATCAGGTCGGCACACCGACGTATGCAGCCGACCTTGCCGCAGCCATCGTAGCCATGCTGCCGAAAATCCCCCCTCACATGAAGGAAATCTGTCACTATAGTAACGAGGGTGTGGCGAGCTGGTACGATTTGGCCATGGCCGTTATGGAGGAATCAGATCTTAGCTGTACCGTGTGTCCCATCGAAAGCATCGATTATCCCTCTCGCGCCTCCCGCCCAGCGTACAGTGTGCTCAACAAGGCGAAAATAAAGAAGAAGTTCGGACTTGTTATTCCTCACTGGAGGGACGGCCTTCGTCGCTGTGTGGAAAAATTAAAGGAACAGGGGTCCTGAAGAGTATTCCATCGACTGTTACGTCTTTGCTTATGACTTTTATGTACGAAAAAACGTCAGGAAGATAGTATGATCTCCATCCTCGTTACCGGCGGAGCCGGATTCATCGGATCTAATTTCGTTCCGTACTTCTGCGAAAAGTACCCGGACTACCACGTCATCAATATCGACAAACTCACCTATGCGGGCAATCTCGACAACCTGAAGGAATGCGCGTCCATGCCCAACTACACCTTCGTGAAGGGCGACATCTGCGACGAAGCGCTCATCGGGAAGCTCTTTGCGGAGTACGACATCAAGGGCGTCATTCATTTTGCGGCGGAAAGCCATGTGGACAATTCCATCAAGGGGCCGCGCGCCTTCATGGAAACAAATCTCATGGGCACCTTCACCCTCATTGAGACGGCACGCCGTCACTGGATGGAGGGCCCTGGCAAGGTGAAGGCGGGGTATGAGAAGGCACGATTCCACCACATTTCCACCGATGAGGTGTACGGCACTCTGGGCGAAACCGGCTACTTTGCCGAAACCACGGCCTATGCGCCCAACTCGCCCTATTCCGCGAGCAAGGCCGGGTCGGATTTCATCGTGCGCGCCTACCACCACACCTACGGCATGAACGTGACGACCTCCAACTGCTCCAACAACTACGGGCCCAAACAACATTTTGAGAAGTTCATCCCGGTGATCATCTCAAGGTGCCTTGCCGGGCAGTCCATTCCTGTGTACGGCAACGGTGCAAACATCCGCGACTGGCTCTATGTGCTCGATCATTGCAAGGCCATCGACCTTATTTTCCACAAGGGCAGAAGCGGTGAGACCTACAACATCGGTGGTCACAACGAACGCGACAATATCCAGATTCTGCACAGGGTATGCGGCATTCTGGACGAGATGCGTCCCCGCAAAAACGGCGCGAAGTACGAGGAACTCATGACCTTTGTGGCCGACCGCCCGGGCCACGACAAGCGCTACGCCATCGACCCCACGAAAATCGTCACGGAACTGGGCTGGAAGCCGGATGAAAACTTTGATTCCGGCATTGTGAAGACCGTGGAGTGGTATGTGAAGAAGCTGGGATAACGCGGAGGAGCTATGCGTCTTCTCGTCATTGTCCATATCTACTACGAAAATCTGTGGCCGGAACTGGCTGAGGCTCTCGCCTCCCTGCCCCGGCCTTTCGACCTTCGCGTCACCTGCGTACGCGATGCTGAAGGTATATTCTCCAAGGTGCATGAGCGCTTTCCCCAGGCCCTGGTGGAGCAGGTGGAGAACCGAGGCTTTGATATCGGGCCATTCTTCCATGTGCTGAATGCCGTGCGCCTTGAGGATTACGACGCCGTGGTCAAGCTGCACACCAAGCGCGACATTCCGCCTCACTATGTCATGAGGGTGAACGTGGTAGGAAGCAAGTTCCGTGAACTTCTTCTCTCTTTCTCCCGCAGTCAGGAAAAATGGAACAGAGCGCTTGATACGCTGTTTCAAAAAGATACGGGCATGGTGGGAGAAGGGAAAATTGCACTCAATCATTTTTCCGATTCGCTCAGAAAGTATGATGGCGTCAAAGACGCGCTGCACAGGGCCGGACTTTCTTTCAGGGGCGGTTTTTTCATAGCGGGAAGTATGTTCATCGTTCGGGCACATCTTCTGAAGCCTTTCCAGGGATGCTTCCATCTTGAGGATTTCGAGATTCCCGACCGTTCCAGGGGAGACTGTCTACCCCATTTTTTGGAACGGGCTCTGGGCTATGCCGTGTACGCACAGGGGTATCGCCTGCAGAGTTGGGACGGCCGGTCCTTTGCGTTGGCTGTTTACTGGTGGCGCCTTCGCCGTATGTTTTTTTGTATTCACCATGGAAAGCATCATGATATCTGCCGGGTGTGCGGCATTCCGGTATGGTATCGCAATAACTGCAAGGACTGATTATGATACCCCGGGTTTCCGTTCTCATGCCTGTGTATAATACACATCCGGAATATCTGCGCGAAGCCATAGAAAGCATTCTCGCGCAGACGTATACGGATTTTGAGTTCATCATTCTGAATGACTGCTCGACTGATCCGCAGGTAGAGGCGACGATCAGAGCCTATACCGATCCGCGCATTGTCTATGCCGTCAATGAGTGCAATCTCGGCATCTCGGGATCCCGCAACCGACTTCTCGACATGGCACAGGGAGAGTATCTGGCCGTCATGGATCATGACGACATATCTCTCCCGACGAGACTGGAAAAGGAGGTGGACTTTCTGGATACTCATCCGGATGCAGGAGTCGTCGGCACCCTGGTAGAAAACATGGCCGACGGTAAAATACGTCCTCGCCCTTCCGATGATATCGACATCAAAAAAATGCTCATGCTGCATTGCAACCTGAGTCATCCGTCCTGCATGCTGCGCAGCTCCGTGCTGAAAAAGCACAACATCCGTTATGAAAAACTGTATAGCCCCGCCGAAGACTACGCACTCTTCGCCCGTCTCATTGCCGTGACGCAGTTTGCCATCCTGCAGGAGCCGCTGTTCCGCTATCGTGCCTGGGAAGGCAACACCTCGCACAAAAGAGCAAAGGCCATGGAAGCCGCCGCCGAAGGAATCCACGTCTTCATGCGCCGGGAAAATCCCGAGATCTGGGCCATGGCACAAAGCCATCTCAAAAACATCAAAAGATACAAGCTGTTCGGAATTCCCTTCTTCTCCGTCGAACAATCTCGCAAGGAAACAAAATTCTTGCTGTTCTGCATTATTCCCGTCTTTACCATAAGACGGCATCTTCCCGTCATTATCGGAATGTAAGCAATGTCCGTGTTCCAGAAAAAATATCGTCGTGGGCATGTGGAAATATACTTTTCGGGTCTCAAAATTTTTTCCTTCAACAAAGATAGAAATATTTTAGCAAGATTCTTTCTTCACGAAAAAACGCAGCAGACAATATCCATAACAAGGAAATTATTGACAACTGGCCGAATGCCGAGAACTGCGGCAGGAGAGTCCTCTTTGTTGTTCGTTCTCTGGAATCGGCCGGAGGCATAGAAACCAGGCTGAGCAAATTTGCATCCGCGCTGCTTGACCGGGGAATACTGCCCTGTTTTCTGGTTATGTACCATGAATATGCGCCGCTGAAGGCGTATCCTGCCTTCCGACTTTCCATGGATGCCCCGGATTTTCAGACGGATCTGGAAAAACTTATCGTGACGGCGGGCATTTCGGCTGTGGAATTTCAGATACGATGGGAATCCTTCCTGGAAAAGTTTGACTGGCCCCGTCTGCGGAAGATATGTCGAACAGGCTGTACTGTGCATGAAGCCCATGATTTTCCGTGGAGCATCATAACCAGCATGGACTACAGTGTATTCGTTCGGGAAAAAAATCTTGATAAGGTTTCAAACGGACATCTGGTTCTGAACGGCGCCGACCGGATAGAACCGGACTGGACGTATGAGGAACAGAAAAAAGCCGTCTTTATTTCGAGATTGACCGAAGAAAAACTTCCCACACTGCTCAGCTTCTGCGACTTCTGTCGGAAAAACAGTCTGCATGGCGAAATCGCAGCCCCTCTGCATGCAGAGGCCTTGCGAATCAAAGACATGGTACACGGACGGTACGGTCAGGAAGCCTTTACCTTCCTGGGAGAAGTGGCGACCGTCCCCTTTCTGAAGGAACACGGCAGAGAATATCTGTTCTGTGCCGGAGTCGGGCAGGTCATTGCAGAAAGTATCGCACCCGGCATGCCGGCCCTGGTCTGTTCCCATCTTGGGTCGGAGCACTCCACATTTTTATCCGAAGAAAATTTTTCCCGACTCCATACCAAAAACTTCGTCATCGCCACGCCCGGCGACATTCCGCTGACGCAGGATATTTCCTTCGTACGCCGCTGGAAGGTCCCGGAAAGCATGCTTGCCCGGATTTCATTCCGATATCAGTTCGAAAAATGGCTGAACATCGTGTATCCCGATGTATCCGCAGCTCACTGAAACCGGTCTTCCGAGACATCCGAAGAACACACGTTCTGCATCCGTCACTTTTTCGAGGTTCTCCGCGCGGCGGAGCAGCCAAAAGCGGCCTGTTCGGCAATTCTGCGGGCCTCAGCCCTCTCCCTCTGCCCTGCTGAGGCGTTGCCGTCGGCCTCGTCGCGGGGTTCGAACAACCTGCCCCGCATGACGGCCCGGCCTCCGTACCGGGAACGAAGGGCATCGACGGCCATATTCAGTCGATCACGCTTTCCCTCATCCTTTTCCGGTCGTTCCGTCGGAAGAAGAGAAAGCTGCACGGGCCCCCCAGCCTCAAAGCCGGAAACCCCGACCCCTATCAGTCGTACCCGGTCGCTCAATTCCAGGGCGTCAAGAACGGCACAGGCCGTCTCATAAATGCTTTCAGTACTGCATATCCGGTGATCCAGCGTCACCTGCCGCGTAATCTGATGAAAATCGGCATATTTTATCTTGAGCGTCACCGTACGCCCGGCCAGGCCCTGACGCCGCAGGGAAGCCCCCACTCTCTCCGCATGCCGGAGCAGCCAGGTGCGGAGCAGTTCTCTGTCCCGCGTATCCTCGGCAAGGGTCACTTCCGCGCTTTCCGACTTCGGCGGCGACCACGGCACCACTTCCCGCGGGTCCTCACCGTGTGCTCTCTCCCACAGAACGAGACCGGCCTTGCCATAGCGCCGGTGCCAGAAATCTTCGCCGTAGCGCGACACATCGCCGCAGCACCTCACCCCCAGGCGGGCAAGTTCTTCAGAAAAACGCCTCCCCACGCCGGGAACGGCCGTGACGGGCAGCACGGCCAGAAAATCCGCAACCTTTTCCGGCTCCAGCAGAAAAAGACCGTCGGGCTTGCGCTGCTCCGAAGCGATCTTGGCCAGAAACTTCACCGGAGCAATGCCCACGGAACAGGTAAGCCCCCCCGTGGCGTCCCGTACGGCCTCCTTGAGGCGGCGGCCCATGTTCTCCACCGGTCCGAACAGGCGCTCCAGTCCCGTGGCATCAAGATAGGCCTCATCCACGGAAGCCATTTCCACCTTCGGAGAAAAGGCGGCTATGGTTTCACGTACAAGAGCCGACATCTCGGCATATCGACGCATTCTCGGCCGGACGTAGACGGCGTGCGGACAGCGCCTTCTGGCCTCGGCTATGGGCATGGCCGAACGGATGCCGTAACGACGGGCCTCGTAGGAACAGGTACTCACCACCCCCCGATGATCGCCGCCCACGACGACGGGACGACCGCGCAGAGACGGATCGTCGAGCTGCTCTATGGACGCAAAAAACGCATCCATGTCCATGTGCATGATCCAGCGTCGGGAACAGGACAAGTCACATTCTCTCCGGACCGGCTTCGGAATGACGGGATCGCCATGCAACGGAAAGCCGTGCCGTTCCGGCAGTCCGCATCTGACAGTTGTCCCCGCAATTTCAAGAGATGGCCGCCGAGTATGACAATCTCGTTACAGAAGGCCTCATTCCAAGGATAGTCCTTGACAAGGGGGGGAGCACTATCTAAGGAAGAAGTACCCGTCTCTCATCATGCCCTTGACCGAAAAAAAGGGCAACACCGGGGTACAAGCCCCCGTCTTTTTCCATTCCCAAAGGAGTCAGGATCGTTGGCCAGAAAGAAATCTATGCAGAAGTGGACCGTGGAGGATTCCGTTGATCTGTACGGCATCCGCAACTGGAGTTCCGGATATTTCGACATCTCCGAAAAGGGCGAGGTGGTCATCCGCCCCTTCGGCCGTGACGGAGGCCCGGAAGTCAGCGTTCTGGAAATCATTCGGGAACTCAAGGCGCGCGGCTACGATCTGCCCGTTCTGCTGCGCATCGAGAACATTCTGGATTCCCAGATTTCCCTTCTGCATCAGACTTTCCGTGCCGCCATCAACGAACTGGGCTACAAGGGCGACTATCGCGGCGTGTTCCCCATCAAGGTGAACCAGCAGCAGCAGGTCGTGGAAAAGATAGCCCAGTACGGCGCAGCCTACCATCACGGACTGGAAGTCGGTTCCAAGGCCGAGCTCATTGCGGCCATCAGCCAGCTCAAGAGCCGTGAAGCCTGCCTCATCTGCAACGGCTACAAGGACGAAGAATTCATCGACCTCGGCCTGCACGCGCTCAGCATGGGCTTCAACGTCATTTTCGTGCTGGAAATGCCGGGTGAACTCGATGTCATTCTGGAAGAGGCCAAACGACTGAACATACGCCCGCAGATCGGCGTGCGCGTGAAGCTCAGCACCAAGGCCAGCGGACACTGGTCGGAATCGGGCGGCGAACGTTCCGCCTTCGGCCTCACCTCCGC
>JAXVQY010000163.1:0-3121 GCA_037303805.1 bacterium
CGATCGGCTGAAGGCTCGGGGCGTCAATGTGCTCGGAATAGGAGATACTCCCTACGACGAGCTTTCCGGTGAACTGTGCAGCTGTCTTACCGAATACTACAGGGTAGACTCTCTTGAAGACTATGATCAGGTTTACCGAGGCATGGCGTTTCTTACCTTTAAACATGGCCGTATAGACTGGGTGGAAAGCAATAACGAATACTGGCTCAGTCAGGACGCCCGTTTAAGGGACGACTTCAATATAAAGACGGGCATGAGCGTGGCGGAGGTGGCGAATGTCCGCCGCAAGTCGGCCATGAAGAAATTTTATCAGGCTGCCGGAGTGCCTGCGGCCCGGTGGCATCTCATCACGGATCTGGAGAGCGGAAAGACTTTTGCCCGGGAAGTAGGCTATCCTGTTTTTGTTAAACCTGATGGAGGAATGGGCGCGTCTGGAAGTTATAAGATCTCCAGTGAAGAAGAAATGGAGCACTTCTACGCGGGGAAAGAAAATGTACCATATATCATGGAGGAATATCTCTGTGGCGATATATGGTCCTATGACGGCATTTCAGATTCAAAGGCAAATGTCATTTTTGAAACTTGTACATCATGGCCTCCATCCATCGCTGATATTGTTAATAATAAAGACCATCTTGCCTATTATACAGCCAGTAATTTGCCCGATGACCTCAAGCTTGCCGGACGTAATACCATAAAGGCATTTAATGTTCGCAGCCGTTTC
Source organism: bacterium (assembly GCA_037303805.1). Taxonomy (GTDB): domain Bacteria; phylum Desulfobacterota; class Desulfovibrionia; order Desulfovibrionales; family Desulfovibrionaceae; genus Mailhella. The sequence goes on from JAXVQY010000163.1 coordinate 725, forward strand.
TTCCATTTGGAATTTTTTCGATTGAGGGAAGATAAGCCAGGCCTGGCCAAGAAAGGTGAGCTTGTAGCTCTTGAAGTCAATATGCGTCCTGCCGGCGGGTGGACGCCGGATATGTTCAACTATGCCAACAGCGTGGATGTATACTCAATTTGGGCTGACATGGTGACGCACGACAAGACGTTCGTTGATCTCGACCGGCAGAAGTTTTTTGCCGTCTATGCGGGAAGGCGCAACGGAAAGCCTTATGTACATACGCCAGAGGAAATCCGTTCACGGTATGCCGGACGCATTGTCATGGATCTGGACATTCCCGAAGCCATTTCCGGGGCCATGGGCAACCATCAGTGGACGGCCATTCTTGATACGGCCGAACAGAAGGATGAGTTCATCCGGTTCGTTCAGGAGACCTGTTGATGGAATATCAGCGTCATAGCCAGTACAGTCTGATTCTCGGAAGAGAAATGCCGTTTCTTGTTTTCGGCCATACGGGCAAGCCCGTAATGGTGTTTCCGACACAGAACGGGCACTGCACGGATTTCAATGATTTTCAGATGCCGGAAACCGTGGCTGAACATATCCGGGCCGGACGAATTCAGTTGTTTTGCGTGGATTCCATTGACGAGCAGACCTGGTCGGACAGGAACGGCGACAAAGGCCGTCGAGCCTGGCTTCAGGAGCAATGGTTTCGCTATTGTACGGAGGAGTTTACGCCGCTCATGCTTCAGATGAATGGGACGAGAATTCCTCCCTTGACGGCCGGATGCAGTATGGGGGCGACGCATGCACTCAATACTTTTCTGCGCAGACCGGATTTGTTTGATGGTGTCATTGCGCTGAGCGGTGCCTATGATGCCCGCTATTTTTTCGGCGACTATATGGATTCTAACCTCTACAACAACTCCATTGTGGACTACATGGGGGGATTTCCTCTGGATCACTTCTATATTCCCATGTTCAACACGCGAAGCATATTCGTATGCACTGGTCAGGGAGCATGGGAAGATGAAATGATACGTACCACAGGAATGCTGAAGAGTATTTTTGAAGAAAAGGGTATAAGAGCCTGCTTTGATTTCTGGGGGCACGACGTTGATCATGACTGGCCGTGGTGGCGCAGACAGTTTCCTTATTTCCTCAACAAAATATTGTAGTCTCGTTCTGTCAGAAAAGGATGAAGGTGACGATTAAGAACAGATGAAGAAGGCCGGAATTTATGGGTTCCGGCTTTCCTTATACCAGTAGTGTACGTTTCATTTCTGTTTCAGAGGGATATTTCGCCAGAAGTTCTTTGAAAATGAAAACAAGAGATCAGCGCTTGAGAAAAGAACCGGTCAAGGTTTTTATCAGACCGAACATTCTCTTACCTATATCCGGTTTGGTGTGGAGAAGTTCTTCGAGCACGATCTGCTCTTCCGGTGTTAAATTTTCCTGTTGTATCTGCCGATGTAAGTTCTTTCCCGTCATGTCGTTCAGCTTTTGCAGAAAAAGCTCGCGATGCTTAACCAGAAGTCCGGCATTCGGTCTCTGCAGTGTGACTACTCGGGGAATACCGTAGTGTATGAACTCATCAATAAGAGTCTCAGCCCCATACTCTGCCGTGAATGCTAGTTCTTCGTCGTACAGGGGGATGACTTCGTAAAAAATGACGGATTCTCCGTTTGTCAGATAGCATTGTCCTTCATGATCATTCATGCCTGTAAGCATGGCTGCACAGAGTTTTGTATTGTCAGCAAAAGGAGTACCGCTCGAAAAGCAGAAGGTGTGTCCCCAGGCGTTGTAATTCTGCTCTGTTTCAGGCAGAGATGCAATGCTCGTCAATAGGCGGGCAGGCCATGTGTATTCCTCCTCCTCGGACTGAATATTCCAGTTGCCCGGCAGACGAATCAGATATTCGGCCCGGGGCGGCAGCTCAGAGTCCTTGGGGACATTCATGGGAAAAGCTCCGGCTCCGAAAGTTATAATCAGCGTTTCCCCTTCCATAACCGGTACGGCCGTCGTAGAAAACAGTCTTCCGATATGTTTTCGACTGGGAGGGGTTACGGCAAGAAGCTCGAGAGTTCTGTCTTTCGAGAGTTGCGTTTTTCCTATGCCGGAGATCGTGCCGAAACGCTTTTGTACATGGTTCATGAGAATGGAGCGGTCGGCATTGCTATATTGAAAGGGCGGCTTCGTGTAAGGCATATGAAGTTCCTGAAGGGAGTTCTGCCGAAAGAACAGAGAGCGTTTGTGCGGACGGTGTAAGTAATTGGCTGAAATATTTTATCTTTCCAGTAAAATATTTGCCGGGCAATCCTTCCGAGTACATTGTCGCCGATAACGTGTGACTTTTTAATATCGGAAAGATAAAAAAGGGGCCCCACCGGCATAGCCGGTGGTTCCTCTTGTGCGCCTGTAAGG
>JAXVQY010000164.1:0-10077 GCA_037303805.1 bacterium
TGCTCTTCTGCCTGTGTCTTCTTTTTCTCTGCCCCAGCGCTCAGGCTGCCGGACCGTTCCGCCATCCCTTCTCCTACTATGCCGATCATCAGGATCTGGGAACGGTACTCATGAATTTCGCCCGGGCCGAAGGCTACACGGCAGCGCTCTCTCCTCAGATCAAGGGTACGGTCAGCGGAAGATTTCAGGATGTGGAACCGCTCACCTTTCTTGCGGGTATGCAGAATGCCTTTGACGTCAACTGGTACACCATAGGCAAGACGCTGCACTTCTACAACGCCGCGGAGAACCGGCGGATCTTCCTTTCCCCTCGTACCGGCACGGCACAGCAGCTTTACAACGCCCTCAGAAATTCCGCGGTGTTCTCCCCCCAGCTGCCGCCTTCGCTCGGAGCTGCCGGAGATGTCATCGCCGTATCCGGTCCTCCCGAGTACCTCGACCAGATACGCAGCGCCGTGGCTGCCTTTGAAGCCTCGCAAACGGAACAGATCGTCATGCGGGTCTTTCCGCTTAAACATGCCTGGGCCGAAGACATGACGGTCAGCAGCATGGACAAGACCGTTACGGTTCCCGGCATTGCCTCCATACTGCGCGCCATGGTCATGGGCCTGCCCGTGTCGGGCACGCGCGTCACGCAGGAAAGGGCCACGGTGGAAAAACTCGGCGGCAAAGGCCTTGCCGCTCTGGGCAACGTGGAAAGTTCCGCTCCTCAGCCCCAGGCCTCTCCCACCCCCGTCAGCACGGGAAGCATCAGCATCATGGCAGACCCCCGCGTCAACGCCGTTCTCGTCAGTGATGCCGCATACCGGATGCCGTACTATGCCCAGGTCATCAAGGATCTCGACAAGCCCGTGGAGCTGGTGGAAATCCACGCCGCCATCGTGGATATCGACACGGACTTCAAGCGCGAACTCGGCATTGCCTTCCAGGGCGCAGGAAACAACAGCGACGGCTGGAGCGGCGGCGGCACCATCTCCGGTTCCGCCACCGGGGGCACGGGCATGCCCTCCCCCGGCGTCATCGACAGTGCCGGAATGACGCTCTCCACCATCTATACCCACGGCAGCGACTTTTTCCTTGCCCGCATTCAGGCTCTGGAAGAAAACAACGAAGCCCGGGTGCTGGGTCGCCCCTCCGTGCTGACCGTGGACAACATTCAGGCCACTCTGGAAAATACCACCACCTATTATGTGGAAGTGCAAGGCTATCAGGCCGTGGACCTCTATAAGGTGGAAGCCGGTACCGTGCTCCGCGTCACGCCCCACATCATCCGGGAAAACGGGGAAACTTCCATCAAACTGGCCGTCAACGTGCAGGATGACCAGGACAACAGCAGCAGTGTGACCACCAGCAGCGGCGTCCCCCCCATCAAACAGACCAAGATCAATACCCAGGCCATCGTCAATGCCGGTCAGAGTCTGCTCATCGGCGGATACTACTATGAACAGAAAGGTGAGGATGAAAGCGGCGTGCCCATACTCATGCACATTCCCGTACTCGGCAATCTGTTCAAGACCAAGGCGAAGCAGAACAAGAGAATGGAACGTCTCATTCTCATTACGCCGCGTATCGTCCAGCTGAATGACAGCAACGTTCCCGAACAGGTGGAAGATCCTTCCTTCCATCGGTCGGCGACACAGGCCGATTATGCCCCGCGGGTACCGGCACAGCCGAGGGGAGCAGGATGTTCCCGTGCGTCCAGTACACCCAGGGTCACCACGGTATCCGGCTCGGAAAGGACGCTGTAGATGAAAAGCGCGACGCTCAGAGTTTTCTCCGGCATCCATCTCGGAGCGGAAATTGATCTTTCTGAAGGAACCTATGTCATAGGTACCGACGATTCCTGCGACCTCATCTTCGAAGATTCTTCTCTGGTTGCCAGGCACGCTGTACTCCGCGTGTCCTGCACGGAACAGCATGTCCAGGTGACGGCGGCGCCTCTGGACGGGCCCGTCACTCTGGATGAAGACATCCTGCAGCAGGAGCAGATGATCGCTCCCCGACATCCCTTTCAGATCGGGCTTGTCCTTCTGGCTTGGACCGATTCCGACTCGGCAGGAAACGCCGCATGGGAAGAAGTCGAAGAGAAACTTGTCCGGACGAGAAAGCCGGAACCAGCGACGGACGAGGCGGCAGAAAACGACGCAGAGAAGACAACATTGTCGGCCGGAGCCACGGCGGATGCCAACAATGCTTACAGCGACGCCGCGCAGGAAGAGCTTTCCCTCTCTGAGAAGCCCGAAGAACAGGACAAATCCCGACGTCGCGCCGGCTCCGTAGTGAAAAAGGCGGCCGTCGTCCTTGCTCTTCTTCTCGTCGGCCTGCTCTCGCTGACATGGAAAGACAAGAGCAACGAGCTGTTGCCGGAACAACAAGTACGAGCCCTGCTGGACGAAGCCGGTTATCAGAAGCTGACCGTCACCGGAGACGAAAACGGCGTCACCGTCACGGGTCGCATTGCCTCCGACCGCGAACGGGGTCGGCTGCTTCGACTGGCACGGTTCTTGCAGTTTCCCGTGTATCTTGATGTGACTGTCCGCTCCGATGCTGCGGAAGCGGTCAGGGCATCCTTCAATACGCTCGGCCTGTTTCCTGAAGTGACGGAGCTCCCTCCGTCCTCGCATCCGGGACTTCTGGTCAAGGGATACATAAAAAACGGCGTCCTGGAGGAGCAGGCGCTGACGGAAGCCATACGAAACGTGCCCGATCTGCAGCGTTCCGAGGCGACGGGCAAACCGAAAATGGCTCTTTTCAGAGATATCCGGCATGAGGCGGACATACAGGTGCTGCTTGCCCCCGCACTTGCCGAGGCTGGCCTCGATACGGTAAAAACAGAATATCTTCCCGGAAAAATCGTTCTGCACGGGGCCTTCACTCCTCAGACGAAAGACTCTCTGGAACAGGCGGTCGCCGGGGTACAGACCAGGCTCGGAGTCCCGGTACGTTTTGAGATCATCAACGATTCCGAAACACTGCACCCGGTCAAAAGTGACAATATCTACGCCAGGGAAGAAAAAAAGCGGCCTGATCGACAGGTCCCCCGGACTGAGGAATCGGCCGCATCCTTCCGTGTCACCTCGGTCTCCATGGGGGCCATGAAATTCATCACGCTGGCCGGAGGCGAACGTGTCTTTGAGGGGGGCGAACTTCCGGGCGGATATGTGCTTGAAAATATTTCCGTGGACAAGCTCACGCTGAGCAAAAACAACAACACTATCACCTACCCCTTGAGAGGTTCTCATGAGTGAATTTGTTTCCGTCCTTGACCTCATGGAAAACGCCCCCTACGGAGCGCAGACCGCCGTGCGGGACGAGATCGCCGTCATGGACGCCGAACTCCGGCGCACCATGGATCAGGGGCTGACTCCCGACGACATGCAGAAAGCCCGCGCAGCCCGTTCTGCCGTACAGGCGGCCGCCGCCATTCTCGACAGACTCTTTTCCTGATAAAGGAGGATTCCATGGATTCCATCAGCGGATTCAATATTTCCCAGATGTTTGAAAACTCGCTGCAGAGCATCAGCACCAAGGGCTCGGATCTGAACGCCAAAATGGAAGAACTTTCCAACGGCGAAGAACTGAGCAACGAACAGATGATCTCTCTGCAGTTCGAAATCGGTCAGTACAATGCTCTGATGGAGGCTCTCTCCACCGTGACCAAAAGTATGACCGACATGATGAAAAGCCTTGCCCAGCGTTCAAGCTGAGCAAAGCCCAAAAATTCCCCTGTCGGAAACCGCGAAAACAGCCTGACGCCCCGGCAGGAAAGGCTCGACCTTTTTTTCAAGCCTGCCCCGCGGCGTGCCGGATGCGGCAACCTCCCGGAACGGATGGATTCCTTTGCCGGGATCGCCCGAAAAAGTCATGAACCGTCAATCGCATGGAGTTTTCATGCTTACCGATTCCCAGATCACCCGTCTGCTCGACATAGCCAATGCCGGATGCCACAAAGGCATGGTTCTTGAGGCCCGCACCATCTATGACGGAGTTCTTGCCGTCCGTCCGGGGCATATTCCGGCCCTTGTCGGACAGGCACTCAGCCATATCGTCATCGGAGAATACGATCAGGCGGAAAAACTTCTCCGCGACGGCGTACTCTCCGTTCATCCGGATGATGACGATGCCGAAGGCATGCTCGGCCTCTGCCTCTGTCTCTCCGGTAAAAAGGACGAAGCCCGGGACATACTCCTGCCCCTGTCCGAAAAGCAGACTCCTTCTGCGGCTCTGGCCCGGTCTCTGCTGGAGAAAATGGACCAGGAATAACCTTCCGCCCGGAGGAAAATAAACCATGGATGCCGTATCCACCGCTTCAACCAGCCGTCTTCTGGAAGCGTTCGAGCGCATGGGCGTCTCCCCGGGAGAAGGGCTGGTCAGCACCGGGCCGTCTCCCGTGCCCGATACGGTATCCCGTGCCTTCGAGCAGCTCCTGGAGCAGGCCGACCCGCCTGCGTCCTCCACGGAACTTGCCGGACAGCGGACATCATCGTCGGATCCGGCATCCCTGTCCCGGGAACAGGTTTCCCTCGACAACGGAATGCCGGAAAAAAACATCGTCGATGCCGCATCCGCTCCCGCCGTCGAAGCTCCGCTCATCAGTCCTTCCGAGCTGTATCATCTCCAGTTCAAGGTGGCCATGCTCCGACTTCAGGCCGATACCGGTTCTCAGGTCACTCAGAAGACGACGCAGGGACTGGACTCCCTGCTCCGCAACCAGTCCTGACAAGGAACTTTCGTCATGTCGTTTTTCCGCTCCCGTCTTTTTTCCGCCCCTCGCCGCTCACTCTGCCTTGTCTGCGTTCTGGCTGCCCTTCTGCTTGCGGGATGCAAGGCCGAAATATATCAGGGACTCAGTGAAAATCAGGCCAACACCATGCTGTCAGTACTGCTTCGTCACGGCATCTCCGCGGAGAAGGTTGCCGCCAAGAACAGTTTCAGCATAGCCGTGGAAGAAAAACAGATCGTTCAGGCCCTTGAAATTCTTCGTGAAAACAGTCTCCCGCGGGAAGACTTCCAGAATCTCGGACAGGTGTTTGCCGCTCAGGGCATGATTTCCTCATCGACGGAGGAACAGGCCCGACTTGCCTATGCCCTTTCCCAGGAGCTTGCCGACACCTTCTCCCGCATAGACGGTGTTCTTACGGCCCGGGTGCACGTCGTGCTCGGCCAGACCGATCTCGGCACCGGCAACGTCACGCCGCCCAGCGCAGCCGTGTTTCTGCGTCATACCCCCGAGTCTCAGGTGACGCGCCTGATTCCCTACATCCGTGAACTGGCCGCCAACGCCGTTCCCGGTCTCATGCAGGACAAGGTCTCCGTCATGCTCGTTCCGGTCCGGGAAACGGTCAGCGTTCCCATGCCCGGCAGGGAAAATGCCGCCGATACCGGCGACAGCAGACTGTACCTCGCGGCAGGACTGGCCGGACTTCTGGCCCTGGCCTGCATCGGTCTGGCCTCCGCCGCATTTCTGTATGTCCGCAGTCGCAGAAACAAGGCACAGTAATTCATGGATTATCGCTTTATTGCCGACATACTCGCCCTCAAGCCGCCTCTTTTCCGGGCGATACTGAATTTCAACCGGGAATACGTCTCCCCTCTGCCGGAAGAACTTGCTTCGCTCGGAGCTCCCTTTACGGACCTCTGGCATTCGCCGGATTTCCGGAAGGTCTGGCCGGAGAGAAGCTCGGACACCACGGGCTACTGGAATTTTTTCGAGGAATCACAGAGAATGGCCCTGCTGGAATCCGGCACCATCGAACGGCTCGGTCTTTTTCTCAGTGCTGCCGTCCATGCGGAGGAACTGTCTCACATCATCGCGCGCGCACAGGTGCTGGAACTCCGGCGCGAGCTGGGAGAAGACGTCGTCACCTACGCCCTGAAGCGCGGACGTTATCAGATCGGCGGGCTGCGCGCCCTGCTTCTGGTCCCGGCCTCCTTCGGTTCCCTGACGAAACGGATCCGCCTTCTGGCCGACGCCGCTCCGACACTGGTCAGCGAAGGCTGGCCGGAGGAACTTCGCAGGCTGGCGATGAACCGCTTTCCTCATCGGTCCGACGAAGGACAGGATCAGGTCTTTGCTCCCGCGCTGCCGAAAGAACAACGTACGGCCTTGTGGTTCACCATGAAAAAACTTCTTCTCAGGGAGGTTGCGCCGGAATGGGCTCCATGTTTCGACTGAACGAAAATTCCGTGCGACCCGCCGCAGGAACAAAAATCATCAAGGCGAAGGATTACGGCCTGTTTCTGGAAGCGGAAACACTGCTTGCCGCTGCCCGGGAAAAAGCCGCCGCCATGGAAAAGGAGGCGGAAGAGGCCTACGAACGCAAACGGGAGGAAGGCTACCGGGACGGCATCGAGGAAGGCAAGCTGGAACACGCGGAAAAGATGATGGAAACCATTCTCAGTTCCGTAGAGTTCATTGAAGGCATCGAAGATACGATCGTCAGCGTCGTCAATCAGTCCATACGGAAAATCATCGGCGACATGGATGACAAGGACCGTATCGTGCGCATCGTGCGCAATGCCCTGAATACGGTACGGGGACAACAGAAAGTGACCGTGCGCGTGGCCCCGGCCGATGAAGAAGCCGTCTCGCAGGCTCTCGCCGCCATGACCACCGGTTCCTCTTCGGGAAGCGCCTTCCTGACCATCGTGGCCGATGCCCGTCTTTCCCGCGACTCCTGTATTCTGGAAAGCGAACTCGGCGTGGTGGACGCCAGTCTTGAAACACAGCTGAAGGCGCTGGAACACGCCTTTCACAGCAAAATACGTCAGTAACGCGCACGGAGTCCCGCCATGGCCTTTGAGTATATCGGAGCGCTTCTTGAGGAAGCCGTACAGACAACGACACCCGTGGACGTCCGCGGCCGGGTGGAGCAGGTCGTCGGCACCATCATTCGTGCCGTCGTACCGGGGGTTAAAGTAGGCGAACTCTGCATACTCCGCAATCCGTGGGAAAATTTCACGCTCAAGGCCGAAGTCGTGGGCTTTGTCCGCAATGTCGCGCTGCTTTCCCCGCTGGGGAGCTGTCAGGGCGTCTCACCTGCCACAGAAGTGATTCCTACGGGGGAAATTCTTTCCGTCCCCGTCGGTGAAGAGCTGCTCGGACGAGTGCTCGACGGCCTCGGACAGCCGATCGACGGCGGTCCGCCGCTCAAGACGAGGCATCATTATCCCGTTTTTGCCGAAGCGCCGAACCCCATGACCAGAAAAATCATCAGCCGGCCGCTCACGCTCGGCCTGCGTGCCCTCGACGGCATGCTTACCTGCGGCGAAGGTCAGCGCATGGGCATTTTCGCCGCGGCAGGCGGCGGCAAATCCACACTGCTTTCCAGCATCATCAAGGGATGTTCCGCCGAGGTATGCGTCCTGGCCCTGATCGGTGAACGAGGCAGAGAAGTCCGGGAATTCATTGAAAATGATCTCGGCGAGGAAGGCAGAAAAAAAGCCGTGCTCGTGGTCTCGACCTCGGACCGCTCCTCCATGGAACGTCTCAAGGCCGCCTACACATCCACGGCAATTGCCGAATATTTCCGCGACCAGGGACAAAGCGTTCTGCTCATGATGGATTCCGTCACCCGGTTCGGGCGCGCCCAGCGTGAAATAGGACTTGCGGCAGGCGAACCGCCCACAAGACGCGGCTTTCCCCCCTCCGTGTTTTCCGAACTGCCGAAGCTCATGGAGCGTGCGGGCAATTCCGACAAGGGATCCATTACGGCGCTGTACACCGTGCTTGTCGAAGGCGACGACATGACCGAACCCATTGCCGACGAAACCCGGTCCATTCTCGACGGGCACATCATCCTGTCCCGCAAGCTGGCCGCACGAAATCATTATCCGGCCATCGACGTTCAGGCCAGCGTCAGTCGAGTGATGAACGCCATAGTCAGCAAGGAGCACAAAAAAGCGGCGCAGCGACTGCGCCAGATCCTTGCGAAATTCGCGGAAGTGGAGCTTCTGGTGCAGATAGGCGAATATAAGAAAGGAGCCGACAAGGAAGCCGACGACGCTCTGGCCCATATCGACAAGGTCAATGCCTTTCTCAAGCAGGGACTCGGCGAAAAAAGCACCTTCGAGCAGACGCTGGAAGGTCTGTATGAGGCGGTGCGCTGACCGTGGAACCGTATCCTCTTGCATCTCTGCTCATGGTTCGCCAATACCGGGAGGAAAGCGCAAAACGCCGGGTACGGAGTGCGGAAACGGCGCTGCGGGAGGCGGAAGAACAGGTGCAAAGGCAGCATAAGGCTCTTGAAGAATATCGCCTCTGGAGAAAGGAAGAGGAAGACCGCCGCTACGCGGCCATCATGAATATTCCCATGTCGCTCGAGGAACTGGATAATTTCAAGGCCGGACTGGCTCTTCTCGCAAGTGAGGAAACAAATCTGGAACAGGCCGTGATTCAGGCCCGAAAGATTGTCGAAGACCGCCGGACGGAACTCGAGAAAGCGAAGGAAGCGGCAAAAATCGCCGGCAAAAACACTTCCAAGATACAGGCCCACAAGGACATCTGGAAGGAAGAAGCAAAAAAGGAAGCGGAACACAAGGAAGATCTGGAGCTGGAGGAATTTCGTCCCATTTCCAGAAAGGGCGCGGAAGCGGAAGGTGAAGACGTCTGAGCCTTCAAAAGGAGAAGACCATGAGCAACATACATTTACGCTTTTCTGACTCCGTCTCCACCACGGAACGAAGCGGTCGCTCCGCCTCGGGCGATACGACGCCTCCGCCCTGCGACAAGGAGACCTCCGATCTTTTTCTGAAAAAACTGGAAGAACGGGATCCGGGCAGGCATGACCTCGAAAGCGGAGGAACGCTGAAGGAAGACGGGGAAGACGCCCGTGAGAACGCCTTTGCCATGCCTTCCATGACCAGTCCTCTGGAAAGTCTCTTTTCCCTGCGTACGGATATGGCCGCGGAGGTTTCCGCCCCCGCCGCAGACATGGACAATGCCGAACTTGAGCAGCTGGTGGAACGCATCCTCGTTTCCACCCCGGAACACGGCGGCCATGAAGTACGCCTCTCTCTGAACAGTCATCGGCTTCCGGAAACGGAAATCGTCCTCCGAAGAGATATCGACGGCCGGCTCGCCGTATCGCTTTCGACTCCCGATGCCTCCGCATTTCAGACGCTTGTCTCTTCTCGGGGAAATCTGCAGCAGATGCTCGAGAAAGTGGAGAATCAGAATGTTCAGGTCACGGTATCCCAGGAAACGGACAGGGAGGAGAACGACCGGAACCGGAGGTCGCGCGGCTACATGCAGGAAGACATGACTCCCTGAACCGGAAAGCGCCGGAATCCGGGGCAGACCGGAATGATGAAGAAAAACGACTTTTTCTCCGACGCACGGCATGAAACATCAGCGGCAGAACTCCGAACCTTCGGCCCTGCCGGGGCAAGCAGCATTACAATCTCTACGGGAACAGCACCATGGCGGAATCCGCGTACTATCCTTCCTACAGACCTCCCCTTCTTCCCAGAAACAAGGCACTTCTGCAGAACGCCCTGTCCTTGCGTCCCTCTCCCTGGACAGCCGCATTCGGAGCCGGAAGCATCAGTCTTTCTCCTCTTGCGGAAAGTCCGGAATTTTCCGCAGCCTGCACTCTGTCCGTCGACATCGACGGCACCCTCTGGCAGGTGGAACTCGACGACACGGCCGTTCTGATGCGCCACGACATCTTCCACAACAATGATGAGGAGCCTCCCGCCTTCGATGAACGCGCCCTTCCGCCGGAAGTCCGTCGCGCCCTTCTGGAAGCCCTGCTCGAACCGGCGCTGTCCTCTCTGCGGAGCTGTCTGAACCTGCCTCTTCTGATACGGGATGTGCAATTCCCGGCTTCCCCGGTCAAAACGGCCTTTTCCACAGGATTTCATTGCCGACTGTCCGCCTGCAACGGGCTGCCGGAACTGACCGTGTTTCTGCGCCTTTCCCCTCTGAACGGCGACGATGCCTCCGTGCTGACGCAGGCGCTCCGTTCCCTTCCGCTGAGAACGGACGGTCCGCTGAAGACGGCACTGAAAGCCGTTCCTCTTGAAGTCGCACTCGAATCGGGCTATCTTGTGCTCAAACCGGAAGAGGTCGACACC
>JAXVQY010000165.1:0-6197 GCA_037303805.1 bacterium
GTTCCAGCACGTCGTGAGGGGAGTAGCGCGGCACGGGCATGGTGGAGGCGGCGAGTACCGCGGGAAGCACGATGTTGCCCATGAGTCCGAACACGTGGAAGAAGGGCATGATGCTGAGAAAGCTGTGCGAGGAATTCGAGGCGTCGCAGTGGATGACGGCCAGAAGCTGCTGGATCTGGGCGGAAAGGTTGCCGTGCGTGAGCATGGCGCCCTTGGAAAAGCCCGTGGTGCCGCCGGTGTACTGCAGAAGGGCCAGGGTTTCGGCGGGATTGTCGGGTTCTTCGCTGTAGCGGCGGCGCGAGCGGAACATGGTTTTCCACGGAATGATGGAGTGGCCGTTGAACTTCACTTCCGGCAGATGGCCCTGACGCTTGGCCTGAATGGGCTGGAGCAGATTGAGCGGGAAGGCCAGCGCGTCGGCAATGCGGGAAACGACGCAGGTCTGCACGCCGAGGCGTTCGCGCAGCGGCTCTATCTTGTTCCAGAACAGATCGAGCGTGATGAGAAATTTGGGCGTGGCATCGCTGAAATGATGGGTCAGTTCCTTTTCCATATAAAGAGGATTGGTCATGACCACTGTTGCACCGGCTTTGAGCGATCCCCAGAAGGCTATGATGGTCTGAGGCAGGTTGGGCAGCATGATGGCCACTCTGTCCCCCGTGTTCAGTCCGTGATCGCGCAGGGCGGCGGCGAAGATTTCGGCCTTTTCTCTGAGCTGTCGGTAGTTGAGCGTGAGATTCTGGAAGATGACGGCCTTGTGGTCGCCGAAACGGTCGGCAGCTTCGTCCAGATAGGACTGGAGGGAACGGGGAACGATGTTGAGATGCACGGGCGCGCCCTCGGCAATATGGGGCAGCCATGCGGGAGTAGAGGCGTTCATGAAGCATATCCGTGGTTAGAATGACATTAAACAGGTACACTCTACCGGAAGGAAGCCTGTTCTGTCACGCACAAAGTAGGGGGAGTCCCTGTCTCGGGCATAAAAAAAGGAGGTCTTTGCAGACCTCCTTCAAGGTTTTGAAGCGTTTCGGCGGATGTTTTTCTACATCGCGCGGGAGGCGGCCGGGACGCAGCGGTCCACGCCCAGGGTGCAGGAACTGAGCTTGAGCGCGGGCGCACTCTGGTGACGCTTGAATACCGACGAGGCCAGGCGTCGGACTACGCTGCGCACTACTGCATCGTTAACTCCCGGAACAACAAGCGTTTCCGGATTGGCGGCGTTTTCCAGCAGTTCGCGCAGAATGGCGTCGAGCACGTCGTAGGGCGGAAGACTTTCTTCATCCACCTGACCGGGATGCAGTTCCGCGGAAGGCGCCTTTGTGAAAATATGTTCGGGAATGATGCGGCCGCCGCGCATGTCGTTGTACCAGCGGGCCACGTCGTAGACTTCGGTCTTGTAGATGTCGCCGATGGGTTCCAGCGCACCCACGGTATCGCCGTACAGGGTGCAGTAGCCCACGGCGTTTTCCGACTTGTTGCCCGTGCCCAGAACGGCGCGGCCCAGACGGTTGGCAAAGGCCATGAGCAGCGTGCCGCGGATGCGGGGCTGGATGTTGTCGGCCGTGAGATCGTTTTCCACGGCGGGCAGTCCGGCGAAGATCGGCGCAAGCACGCTGTCGAAAGCGTCCATCATGGGCGTGATCTGAGCGGTGACGGCCTGAATGCCGAGATTCTTCGCCAGGGCTTCGGCGTCGCTTTCGCTGTGGTCGGTGCTCCAGCGCGAGGGCATGAGCACGGCCAGCACGTTTTCGGCGCCCAGCGCCTCCACGGCGATGCAGGCCACCAGCGCGGAATCCATGCCGCCGGAAAGGCCGAGCACCACACCGGTCATGCCGCATTTGTGCACGTAGTCGCGCACGCCGAGCACAGCCGCACGGAACAGGGCTTCGGCGCGTTCGGGCACGTTCTGCACGGTTTCGGGAGCGGTGCCGCCGTCAAGAGCCACGGCACGGGCACGAATGCCGTCTTTGGAGAGATCGACGGACAGGGCGGCTTCCTCGAAGGAGGAGGTGCGGGCCACCACTTCGCCGGCGGCGTCCAGCACGAAGCTGCGGCCGGAATACACCAGACTGTCCACGGCGCCGCACTGATGCACGGAAATGACGGGCAGCTTCCACAGGCTGGCCATCGCCGCGCAGTGCATTTCGTTCTTTTCCTGGGTTTCGGGCAGGAAGAGCTCGGAAGAGGTGAAGAGCACGGCGTCCACGGAGGCGGCGGCACGGGCGCTCTTGAGCAGTCCGAGGGCTTCCTGATGAGCCCAGGCGGGTTCGGTTTCGGGCAGATAGAGCGAGGGACCGTCGGGAATGCGGATGATGCCGTTGTTCTGCCGCGCCAGCGCGATGAGTCTGCCCTGCGAAAGCAGCACATAGAGCGGCACTTCCGCACCGGTCAGGGAAAGCAGCATGTCGGGGCCGCCGTTGAGCATGTCGGCCAGTTCGTGGGCGGCGTCACGGCAGCGGCGGTAGAAGCCGCCGATGTGCTTCAGGGGTTCCCACGGCATGCCTGCCAGTCCGTAGGCCGGAGTGATGCAGAGCGTGCGTTCTCCCGGTGCGGCGGGATGCGCGGCCGCGGCCTTGAGAGCCATGTCGGCCAGCTTGTGCGCATTGCCGTGAAAGTCGCCGGGAACGGGATTGTGCTGAAGAAGAATAATATGCATGGGGAACCTCGATGGTCGCTCGGCCGGATGTTTCGTGGAACGTTTCCAGGAAAAGGAGCGTGCGTTGTCCGTCGGAACACAGCCGCGTGAACGTGGGAAACGTCGTCGCGGCGGAAGTTCGTCTTTGCGGGCATGCGGCGGATCCGGCCGCAACGTCGATGAACCGCATACAGCGGAAAGCTATTCCGGCGGAAGAGAAGGAGATGCCCGCAACGGGCGCGGGGCGGTCGCGTCCGGGACCCCGCAGGTCCGGAGCGGCCGTCGGGCATGGGAACTAGCTGTGCAGGACGTCCTGCATGTTGTACACGCGGCCGGGCTGCTGCGAGGCAATCCAGCGCGCGGCACGGAGGGCGCCGTTGGCGAAGTTTTCGCGGGAATGGGCCTGATGGGTGATCTCGATGCGTTCGCCCGGGCCCATGTAGTATATGGTATGCACTCCCACCACATCGCCGCCGCGCAGAGACTGAATGCCGATTTCCGCATGCTTGCGCGGTTCGCGCACGTCGAAGCGGTTGGTGTTGATGTCGGCGCGGGTCAGACCCTTGGCGGCCAGCAGAGGCTCGGCCAGCAGCAGAGCCGTGCCGCTGGGGGCGTCCTTCTTCTTGTTGTGATGAATTTCCATCATTTCCACGTCGTAGGCGTCGCCGAGAAGGGCGGTGAGACGCGGAAGAATGTCCATGATGACGTTGATGCCCACGCTCATGTTGGCGGAGCGGAACACCAGACTGCGGCCGGCGAGTTCGTCGAGTTCCGCAAGCTGGGCTTCGGAAAAGCCCGTGGTGCCGATGATGATGGGATTGCCTGCGGCGACAGCGGCACGGGCCGTGACCATGGTGGCCTCAGGCGCCGTGAAGTCGATGACCACCGCGCCCGGGCAGCTCGGCAGCACCTTGGAGATATCGTCGGAAACCAGCGCGCCGGACGCCTTGAATCCCGCGAGTCTGTCTTCCGATTCCGGGCGTTCGAGCACGGCGGCAAGGACGAGATCGTCCGCTTCCTGCACGAGGCGGGCAATGGTGGAACCCATGCGGCCGGCAGCACCCATGACGATGATGGAAAGAGCCATATCTTTTCTCCGGGTCTTTGGGGGATTATACGCAAGAAAGGAGCATAAAAAAATATGGTGTGGGGCGCAAGTTATGAGGGTTAATTCACATTAAAGCCCGGACGGGAGAAAAATGTCCTGTTGAATCTTCCGAAAAGCGCAGAAATACGTTTCCTGCGGGTTGGCGGTCCGGGTTGTTACATTGCGCACATGCGTTGCGGCAGAGGCATTTCAATAGTGTTTACCTTGCGTGGTCATGGAGATTCCGTCCCGGGAGCGTTCTTCTGAGCATCCGGTTCCGACCGGGGAGGGAGGACGGGGAGGGAGGACGGGGAAGGGAGGAC
Source organism: bacterium (assembly GCA_037303805.1). GTDB lineage: Bacteria > Desulfobacterota > Desulfovibrionia > Desulfovibrionales > Desulfovibrionaceae > Mailhella. The sequence continues at coordinate 4,046 of JAXVQY010000165.1, forward strand.
GGGGAAGGGAGGACGGGGAAGCCGGAGGGACGGGCGGGGACAGGGACGCCGGAGGGGACGCCGGAGGGGGACGCCGGAGATCCCGTGCGACGGCGCGTGCGGGAGAGAGGGCCGGGGAGAGTTCGTGCGAGGGCCCGTGCGGGAACGGGGGGGGCGGCCCGTGCGGGAAAAAAGGCGCGGCCCGTGCGGGAGAGCGTCCGAACGCAGGGGGCGCCGGGGTCAGGCGTCGAAGACGAAAAAAAAGCCCCGTCGGAACATTCCGGCGGGGCTGTGATCATACGGAGGCGGAAACTACGCTCTGCCTTCCACGATGGCGACGGAGATGCGGGAGATTTCCAGCTCTTCGTCGGTAGGAATGACGGCCACCTTTACGCGGGAGCCTTCCTTGCTGATGAAATGAGGATCGCCGCGGCGCACGTTGTTGAGTTCGGGATCGATTTCGATGCCGAATTCCTCGAGGTTCTCAAGGACCTTGGCGCGCACGGGAGCGGCGTTTTCGCCGATGCCGCCGGCAAAGGCGATGAGGTCCACATGGCCCAGAGCGGCCATGTAGGCGCCGATGTACTTCTTCACGGAGTAGCACTGCGTGTTGAAGGTGAGGATGCAGTCGGGATCACCGGCAGCCACACCGGCTTCGATGTCGCGGCTGTCGCTCTTGCCGCAGAGGCCGAGGAAGCCGGACTTCTTGTTCATGAGGGTGTCGATCTCGTCGGCGGTGAAGCCTTCGTTCTTCATGAGGAAGGGCACGATGGCGGGGTCGATGTCACCGCAGCGGGTACCCATGACGAGGCCCTGCAGAGGCGTGAGGCCCATGCTGGTGTCCACGCACTTGCCCGCACGCACGGCGGACACGGAGCTGCCGTTGCCGAGATGGCAGACGATGACGTTCACTTCCGAGGGCTTCTTGCCGAGCAGGGCGGCACCGGCCTTGGAAACAAAGCGGTGGGAGGTGCCGTGGAAACCGTAGCGGCGGATGCTGTACTTCTTGGTCAGTTCCTTGGGCAGGGCGTAGGTGTAGGCATAGTCGGGCATGGTGGCGTGGAAGCCCGTGTCGAACACGGCCACGTTGGGCACGCCGGGGAACAGCTTTTCCATGGCCTCGATGCCGGTGAGGTTGGCGGGGTTGTGCAGCGGGCCGAGGGGGATGTAGTCGCGGATGACCTGCTTCACTTCCTCGGTGACGAGGGCTTCCTGATAGTCGGGGCCGCCCATCAGCACGCGATGGCCGATGACCACGATTTCGGCCGGATCGTCGATCACGCCGCCGAGTTCGCGCTTCATGAGCACTTCGGCCACCTTGGCCATGCCCGCGGCATGGGTGTCGTAGTTGCCGGGATATTCGAACTTTTCGGTTTCGCCGTTTTCATTGAAGCGCTTGTGGGTGAGCATGCTGTCGGGGGAACCGATGCGTTCCACAAGGCCCTGGCAGAGGCGGCGTTCGGTTTCCTTTTCCAGAACCTGATACTTGAAGGAGGAGCTGCCGCCGTTGATGACGAGAATTTTCTTGACCATTACTTGAGTCCCTTTTCGGCCTGAGCCTGGATTGCGGTGATAGCGACGGTGTTGACGATGTCCGGCACGGTGCAGCCACGGGAAAGGTCGTTGACGGGCTTGCGCAGACCCTGCAGCACGGGGCCGATGGCCACGGCATGCGCGGAACGCTGCACGGCCTTGTAAAGGTTGTTGCCGGTGTTGATGTCGGGCACGATGAACACGCTGGCGCGACCGGCCACGGGATCGCCGGGCAGCTTGGTCTTGGCGGTGGCGGCGTCCACGGCGGCATCATACTGGATGGGGCCGGTGAGAAGCAGATCGGGAGCCTTTTCCTTGGCGAGACGGGTGGCTTCCTTCACCTTGTCCACGGTGGGACCCTTGCCGGAATTGCCGGTGGAGTAGGAAAGCATGGCCACGCGCGGTTCCAGTCCGAAGGCGGCGGCGGTTTCGGCCGTGGTCACGGCGATGGTGGCCAGCTGTTCGGGATCGGGATCAAGGTTGATGGCGCAGTCGCCGTAGGTGTTCACACGGTCCTTGAGGCACACGAAGAAGGCGCTGGACACGATGGAGGCCGTGGGCTTGGTCTTGATGAATTCCAGAGCGGGACGCACGGTGTGGGCCGTGGTGTTCACCGCGCCGGAAACCATGCCGTCGGCCT
>JAXVQY010000166.1:0-4551 GCA_037303805.1 bacterium
TCTGCCAGCGCTTGATTTCCTCGAAGCGGGCCATGACCTGTTCCACCTGATGGGGGTAAACGAACATGCCCTTGATGCGGGCGGTGGTGTCCACACGGCCGACGATGCTGCCGAGACGGGGGCTGGTACGTCCGCAGGAGCAGGGCGTACGGTCGATATAGGAAAGGTCGCCGGTGGCAAGACGGATCAGGGGATAGGTCTTGTTGAAGGCGGTGACCACCACTTCGCCTACTTCGCCGTCCTTAAGAAGAATACCCGTATCGGGATGACAGATTTCCACATAGCAGCGGTTGGAAATGTGCAGACCGTTCTTCTGGAAGCATTCATAGCCGATGCAGCCGACGTCGGCCGTACCGTAGCCCTGACGCATGATGATGTCGTACTTCTTCTCCATCTGGCTGCGGATCTTTTCGGACAGGCGTTCACCGGTCACGAAGGCCACTTCAAGGAAGAGGTCCTTGCGCAGGTTGAGGCCCTTTTCTTCCGCACGCTGAGCCAGATGCATGAGGAAGCTGGGCGTACCCACGTATCCGGAAACACGCAGCTTCTGCATGATGTCGAGCTGGGTGGCTGCGTCGGTAGGACCGGCGGGGATGGAAGCACAGCCCAGATTACGCAGGGGTTCTTCGAACATCAGACCCGCAGGAGCAAGATGATAGTTGAAGGTCACCTGTACGGCGTCACCGGGACGGAATCCCACGGAATAAAAGGCTTCCGTGTAGCCCCAGTAATCGTCGTTGCGGTCTTCGGGATCGAAGATGGGACCGGGGGAAAGAAACACGCGGCGCAGTTCGCCGATATCTTTGGTCAGCAGCCCGCCGAGGCGGGGACCCATGGTCTGCAGAAAAATAAGTTCTTTCTTTTTAAGGATGGGAATGTGTTTAAGGTCGGACAGCGTTTTGAACTTCTCGACATTGAACTGCGCGCGGTCGAAACGCTTTTTCACGTCTTCCGAATAGCGGTAGGCGTAGGAAAGCAGATCCTTGAGCTGAATGAGGTTGTACTGGCGGCGTTCGCTCTCGTCGAGCACTTCACGACGGCTGTAAATACCTTCCGTGCGATCTTTGCGGGTCATGGCTGGACTCCGTTATAGGGAAATGTCTGTACTGGAGCTGAAAAAACGACTTTATAGACGAATTAAAAAAATATTGCAAGGATTTTTTTATTTTTTATTATATTTCAATATGTTATGCTAATTTTTTTCTTCGCTTGATTTCCTCTGTTCGGAGGGAGTATCCTGAAAATATTGGACAGACGGCGTAGTTGGGCGTAAAAGATTGCCTCCGTTCTGTCGATATCCCCTTTTCATGTACGGGCGGCCGACCGGGCCAGCCCCTTAACATACAGTATTTCGAGGTGCCCGCCCATGATGCCCAAAGTCGTTCTGCTGGGTCGCCCCAATGTGGGCAAGTCCACCCTGTTCAACCGTCTCATCCGCAGCAACCGAGCCATTACTCACGACCGTCCCGGCGTGACCCGCGACCGCATGGAAGGTGTGGTCCGCTCCCGTTACGGACGGGATTTTTCCATAGTCGATACCGGCGGCATCACGCTGGATCATCATGAAGCCGTCGCCGAAGGCCCCGCAGGCATCCGTGGTTTCGAGGCCGATATTCTGCGCCAGGCCGAGGCCGCCCTGAAGGAAGCCGACGTCATCTGCATGGTGGTGGACGGCCGCGACGGACTCATGCCCTTCGACGAACATCTCGCCTCCTACCTGCGCAAGTGCGACAAGCCCATACTGCTGGTGGTCAACAAGGTGGACGGCGCGGAAAAGGAAGAACTCATGCTGTCGGAATTCCACGGTCTGGGTTTTCCCCTCATTGCCTGTTCGGCGGAGCACGGGCACAATCTGCGCGCCCTTGAGGAAGAAATTCACGACATGCTGCCTGAAGACGACGGCTTCGATGAAGAAGAACAGGAAGAAAACCGGGAAGATCTGGAAGAAGACCGCGACAAGCCCGGCATCCGTCGCCGCAAGGTGACGAATCATCTCCGTCTCTGCCTGCTCGGCCGTCCCAATGCGGGCAAGTCCTCCATGACCAACGCCTTCATCGGTGAAGACCGAATGATCGTCAGCGATCAGGCCGGCACCACGCGCGACAGCGTGGACGTCACCGTCGAAAAGAACGGCAAGACCTATACCTTCGTGGATACCGCCGGCGTACGTCGGCGTTCCCGCATTACCGATACGGTGGAACGCTTCTCCGTGAATTCCTCTCTGAAGAGCACCACCAAGGCCGACGTGACCTTCCTGCTGCTGGACGCTACGGAAGGACTCACCACGCAGGACAAACGGCTCATCGAACTTCTGGATGAACGCAAGACGCCTTTCCTCATCATCGTGAATAAAATAGACCTCATTCCCGTAAAGGCGCGCACCGAACTTATGAAGAATCTGCAGGAAGAACTGAGCTTCTGCTATCATGTGCCGCTGGTGCCGACGTCCGCACGTACGGGTGAAGGTCTGAACAAGCTCATTCCGCTGGCCGAACGCATCTATGCCGAATGCGGCACCCGTGTCTCCACCGGCCTGCTCAACCGTGCCATGGAAGAAACGCTGACCCGGCATCAGGCTCCCGTGGTACGACGCGTCCGCCCGAAGTTCTTCTATCTTACGCAGGCAGAGAGCGAACCGCCGACCTTCGTCTGTTTCGTCAATGATGCCGACAGAGTAGCACCTTCCTACGCCCGCTACCTGGAACGCTCCCTGCGTCGGATCTTCGGCATACGCCATGCTCCCATGCGTCTGCATCTGCGATCCTCCCACGCGAAAAGAGAAAAGAAATAATTCGAACAACGGCCATGAGGAACAATGTCTTCATGGCCGTTTCATCATCGGAACACCGCCGTCCGGCAGGAACGGCAGCGCCTGCGACAGGCTCATGCACTCGGCAGCTGTTTCCATACAATTTCACCGCTCGGGAAAACTCCTGTGATCATAGAAGAAAAAACGGAACGACCGGAGGCTCTGCTCGGCACGCTGCTCCCGGTCTGGGAATCCTCGGTTGCCGCTACGCACGACTTTCTTTCCAATCAGGACATCATCATGCTGCGCCCGGCGGTTCTCGACGGTCTGAGAAAAATCCCCGTCCTGCTTGTTGCCGAGGAAAACGGCAATCCCGTCGGCTTTCTGGGCATGGACGGCGACAAGGTGGAAATGCTGTTCGTCGACGCCGAGAACCGCGGCATGGGGACGGGCGGCGCCCTTCTGCGGGAAGCCCTTTTTCGAGGGGCACGCAGGGTGGACGTGAACGAACAGAATCCGCAGGCCGTGGGCTTCTATCTGCACATGGGATTCGCCGTGGCAGGCAGAAGCAAAACGGATGCTCTCGGACTGCCATTTCCCATACTTCACAAGAGGTTGGCCTGAACGTTCCTTTTTTCTCATTGCCTCATGTCGAGCTTCTGCGATTTAAGAATAACTTCCCTGTATTAGTTCTGAAAATAACTTTACGCCTGCCATATATTTCTTCACAATACTCATAGCTTTTTCTTCTTTTGCATGGTAGTTTCCACAAAAAAGGAGGTTTCATGAGTACTCTTGTTGTTGTTGCCTATCCCGATGAGTTTCAGGCTGAAGAGGTACGTCTGCGCCTTCTCAAAATGCAGAAAGAATATCTTGTCGATCTGGAAGACGCCGTTCTTGCCGTGCGCAAGCCGAACGGCAAGATAAAGCTGCTTCAGCTGTACAATCTGACCGGTGCCGGCGCCGTTTCCGGCGGTTTCTGGGGACTGCTGATCGGCCTTCTTTTCATGAATCCTCTGCTCGGTGCCGCCGTAGGTGCGGGGGCCGGTGCCGTTTCCGGTGCTCTGGCCGACGTGGGCATTGACGACGACTTCATGAAAAATCTCGGCAAGAACCTCAAGCCGGGCGGCTCCATGCTCTTCATTCTGTTCCGCAGCATCACTCTGGACAAGGCACTCCAGGAACTCGCGGGCACGGGCGGAACCATCATTCAGACTTCGCTCTCCCACGAAGATGAAGACAGACTCCGCCGTGCCATGGACAATCCCGCCGCCGTCCATGAATGCGACCCCGCCGAGGCCACCATTTCCAGAAATTCCAGCCAGTCCTCCAACCTGCGCTGTGACAGTGCCGCTGCCGCGCCCGCCGCACAGCCCGATGACGATGCGGAATGCGATCCTGCCGAAGCGGCCATTTCCAGAAACTCAAGCCGCGATTCCAATCTGCGCTGCGGCAAGGAAGAAGCTCCCGAGCCGGAAGACTCCAACGAGTGCGATCCCGCTGAGGAAACCATCTCCAGAAATTCCAGTCAGGGTTCCAATCTGCGCTGCTGACGACGCCCTGATCTGCTCCACACTGGTTGAAAGGCCGGAAAGCATGCTTTCCGGCCTTTTGTGTCCGCCAGGAAGAGCAACGACATGAAAAGGCCTGCGGCATGAGAGAGGCGTTATTCCCGCTGTTGACAGGTACAGGGCACCTCGATATCCTGACCTATCTTTTTCCGATTTTAATCCAACCCCGGAGGAAAATATGGCCACTGTGCTTGGCAAGGCATTGACATTCGATGATGTCCTTCTGGTTCC
>JAXVQY010000167.1:0-29819 GCA_037303805.1 bacterium
AATTGGATGAAGAAAGATTTCCAGACGACTGGGCCCCGGACGGTCAGAATTTCAAAAGGCTGAACATGGTGGGATCGATGACGCCTGTGAACACGCGGGCGACGGCGCCGGACAGGAAGACCGAATCCCCCCGGAGTTCAATGCCCAAGAGTTCCTTACCTGAAGTAGTGACATTGACGCAGCTGTCCGTCAACCCAAGTGCATGAGCGATACAAGTGGAAGCCGCCGCGCCGGTACCGCAGGCCAGGGTTTCTCCCTCCACACCGCGTTCGTAGGTGCGCACATGGATGGCGTCTCTGCCGTTGACGGTGATGAAGTTCACGTTGGTGCCCTTGGGGGCGAAGTGTTCGTGATACCGGAAGATGCGGCCGAGGCGATCCACGTCCACCTTGTCGCAGTCCTCGCAGAGAATGACGGCGTGGGGCACGCCGGTGTTCACGAAATTGACGTCCCAGGTCTTGCCGTCCGCTTCCAGCGGCGTATGGAGCACCATGCCTTCAGGATGGGTGAGCTCCACGCGGGAGCGCATGTTTTCCACATCCACCTCGGCATGAATGAGCCCTGCGTCGGTGCCGAAGCACTGCGTGCGGCCTGCAAGACCGAGATCCACGGCCAGCCAGGAGGCGCAGCGCGAGGCATTGCCGCACATTTCCGCACGGGAGCCGTCGGCGTTGTAGAAATGCCAGATGAAGTCGCCTTCCCTGTCTGCGGGAGTGTTGTCGAGGAACAGAAGACCGTCGGCGCCGATGCCGGTTTTCCGGTTGCACAGAATGACGGCCCAGGAGGCCATCTGCGGTACGCTCACCTTGGCCTCTCTGTCGTCGATGAAAATGAAGTCGTTGCCGCAGCCGTGCATTTTATGGAAGTGAATGTCTTTCATGGTAGTTGTCCGGGAAAGGGTCGCGGGGCGGCCCGAAGAGATGCTTTACTGAAGCCGGTTCCAGACGAACCGGATATAGGGTTGCATGACGGTGAGCGCCTTTTCCGCGTCAAGAGGAATGGTGGCTCCGGCGGCGTTGCGGTGACCGCCTCCGCCGAACTGGGCGGCAACGTCGCGTACGTTGTCCTTGCCGGAGGAGCGGAGACTGACTTTGACCTGCGTCTTGCCGTCTTTTTCCTCTTCGCGCAGCATGAGGGCCACGCGTACGCCGGAAAGTCGGCGCAGCTGTTCCACGATGCCTTCGGAATCCTCCCGGGAGGCATGACAGGCCTGCAGATCTTCCAGCGTGATGAGGGCCGCCGCGAGTTTTCCGTCTTCGAGAATGCGCACCTTCTGCATGACGCGGCCCCAGAGACGAAGTCTCGCCTCGCTCCAGTTGTTTTCCATGGCTTCGCGCAGACGGGGCAGCTCCAGTCCGTTTTCCACCATTTCCGCCACGAGGCGCAGGGCTCCGGCCGTGGTGTTGCCGTAGCTGAAGTTTCCGGTGTCGGCGGAAATGGCCACATACAGAGCTTCGGCCAGCGCTCCCTGAAGCGTGGCCCTCAGGGCCTTGGCAATGAGTGCGACCAGTTCTCCGGTGGCGGCCATGCCGGGTTCGAGCCAGTTGGCCTCGGTGCCGAAGAGCGGATTGGCGAGGTGATGATCGATGTTCACCGTGGGCACGCGGTCGAGCAGAGGCTGGATGACCTCTCCGAGTCGGGCTCTGTCGCCGCAGTCGAGGCAGACCACAAGGTCGGGATCGCAGGGCAGACTGTCCAGACTGGTGAGCACGGGACCGGGCAGCGTAAGGAAGTTCAGGAAGGAAGGCATGCCGTCTTCGTTGAATACCAGTGCATCCACACCGATGGAACGAAGGGTCCAGGCCATGGCGAGGCAGGAGCCCATGGCATCGGGATCGGGATGAACGTGTGCGGCAATGAGCACACGCCGATGGTGCCGGAGAGCGGAAAGTACTTCTTCGGGAACGGGAGTCGGTTCAGTCGTCATAGAAAAACTCAAGGTCGCTGTAGACCATTTCTTCTTCGCACACGGCTTCCATCATGAGCAGGCACTTGTCCATGCGTGACTGCATGTGCCTTTCGCTGTTGCTTACCGATACGACCTGAAGACGGAGCCGGACCAGAGATTCCTCGGTCCCGGCTTCGGCTATCGCCACGTTGAAGGTGTTGCGCACCTTCTGCTTCAGGCTGTTCGCCACACGGCGCTTTCCCTTGAGGGAATCGTTGCCGTGCAGGGCGTATTCCACGGTGAGAACGCCTATGACCATGCCGTGCACCTGTTCAGGAGCGGTAATCGGAATTGAGGGACACGTAACCGTGGGAGAGGTCGGAGGCGAGCAGCCGGGCTTCGCCGGGGCCTGTGCCGAGTACGATGTCCAGAGGCAGATCGACGTTCTTGAGCGGTTCTTCCAGCAGCGCGTCGAAGTCCAGATCCGTGGGGCGTCCGTCGCGGAACAGCTCCACCCCGCACAGCGTCACGCGCAGGGCCATGGGGTCGAAGTTCACGCCGGCGCGTCCTGCGGCGGCCACGATGCGGCCCCAGTTGGGATCGCGTCCGAACATGGCCGTCTTCACGAGCTGGGAATGACCCACGGTGCGGGCCACCTTTTCGGCGTCTTCGTCGCAGGCGGCTCCCGTGACGCGGATGTGCATGACCTTGGTGGCGCCTTCGCCGTCCTTGACCAGCATGTAGGCCAGTTCACCGAGAACTTCGGTGAGAGCCTTTTCCAGAACCGGAAGTTCTTCTTCCTTCACGGTGACGCCCGAAGCGCCGTTGGCCAGACCGTAGAGCGAGTCGTTGGTGGAGGTGTCGCCGTCGACGCTGACGCGGTTGAAGGTGGCGTCCGCCGCACGGCGGAACATGGCGCGCCAGACGGAAGGCTCGACCGCGGCGTCGCACATGACCAGAGAAAGCATGGTGGCCATGTTGGGGCATATCATGCCCGCGCCCTTGGCCACGCCTGCAAGGCGGACGGTGCCTCCGGAAAGGGCGATTTCACGTCCCGACATCTTGGGATAGGCATCGGTCGTCATCATGGCGCGGGCCAGACCTTCGATGTCCACGCGGCCGAGAGAGGCCACGAGCGCAGGAACGGCGGCAGCCCATTTGTCCATGGGCATCTGTGCGCCGATGACGCCGGTGGAGGCGGGCAGCAGCTCGTCGGCAGAGACCTGTTCACCGGCGGCGCGCAGGGCCTCGCTCACCATGTCGAGGGTACGCAGGCAGTTTTCCCGTCCCTGTTCGCCCGTGCAGGCATTGGCCTGACCGGAGTTGAACATGACGCCGCGCACACGTTCTCCGGAGGCTTTGATGTGTTCCTGCGACACGAGTACGGGAGCGGCCCGGAAAAGATTGGTGGTGAACACGCCGGCGGCGGTGGCGGGCACGTCGCTGAAAGCGAGGGAAAGGTCGTTGCGGTCGAGATGTTTGCCCCGGAAATCGGCATTGGCCGCGGCGAGGCGGAAGCCCTGAGGTATCTGGATCATGGAAAGTTCTCCGTTCCTTTGGAATACGCTCCCAATGTGCCACACTTGCCGGACAGGTGCAAGCAGCGCAAGGGATCCGGAGGGTATTACCCTTGGAAAAAACTGTGAAAATTGTTGCCTTGCGTGACCTTTCCCGCCGTGCTAATCTCCGCTCGTTCCCGACCTTCCTTTGCACTTCAACCCGGCCTTGTGCCTTGATTTCTGCCATGTCTGAAATTTCTGGAAAGAAGGAATCTTCCCTGATGCGCGACTATGGTCAAGCTCTGCTGACGGCGGTCATACTGGCCGTCATCCTCAGAACTTTTTTCCTGCAGGCCTATACCATACCTTCCGGTTCCATGCTGCAGACCGTGCAGATAGGCGACTATCTGCTGGTCAACAAGCTCGTGTACGGCATGAAGATTCCCTTTACCGACAAGTATCTTTTTCGCGGAGCTGATCCCGAGATAGGGGACATCATCGTGTTCAAGTATCCCCGTGATCCCGGTACCGACTACATCAAGCGCGTGGTCGGCCTGCCCGGCGACGTCATCGAAATGCGCAACAAGCAGCTGTACCGCAACGGCGAACCCGTGAAGGAAGACTACATCCAGCAGCTCTATCCCGACGTCATCGGTCGTCTGGACAACACCGGCCCCACCACCGTACCTCCGGATTCCTACTTCGTCATGGGCGACAACCGCGACAATTCCGAGGATTCCCGCGTCTGGGGCTGCGTGCCGCGTGCCTACATTCACGGCAAGGCCTGGCGCATCTACTGGTCGTGGGACAGTGAAACGCATACGCCGCGTCTCAGCCGTCTCGGTCATCTCGTCAAATAGCGATTCCGCATCTGTTCCCGCCTGAGGCGGGCGGTCTCTCCCGGAGCTCACGTTTCGGGAGAGACATCCTTTTTGAATGAAATAAGGAACATTACGTGCAGCGTATTCCCGAACCTCTGAAAAATCTCGTGGACCAGCTCGCCCGTCTGCCCGGGCTCGGGCCGAAGTCCGCCATGCGCGCCGCCATGACGCTGCTCAAATGGCCCGAGGCCGAAGTCCGCCGGCTGGGCAAGGGCGTGTACGAACTGCGCGACACCCTTCATCTGTGCAGCCGTTGCGGCGGTCTTTCCGACTCCGATCCCTGTCCCATCTGCTCCGATCCCGAGAGGGACGAAACCCAGCTTTGTCTCGTGGCGGAGTGGGACAGCATGCTCACCATGGAGGAAGGCAACTTTTACAAGGGCTACTACATGATACTCGGCGGCCTGCTTGCGCCGCTGGATCATTCTCCGGCGGAAACGCTGGAGATGGACCGACTGCGTTCCCGCCTGGCCGAAGGCCGGGTGAAGGAACTGATTCTTGCCCTCGGCGCCACGGCCGAAGCCGAAGCCACGGCTACGTTCGTGAAGGATCAGGTGAGCGCGCGTTTTCCCGAGGTGCGCATCACCAGACTTGCCCAGGGGATTCCTCTGGGTGCCGAAGTGAAGTATATGGACAGGGAAACCCTGCGTCAGTCGTTGCGCTATCGTCAGGCGCTGTAGCCCGTTCGTTTTCTGCCTCATCGTCCGCCGGGCGTTTCCCGGCTACCGAAAAGATTCATCCACGGAGATACCATGGCCTTTTATTTTGCGCCCCGCGAAGCGAGAACCACGCTGACCTGCCCGGAATGCGGAGCTCCTCTGGATATCCGCCGCACCTGTCATGAAGCCTATATGCAGTGTTCTTCCTGCCGCCGTACCTTCAAGCTGACGCAGTTCATCAGTCAGATGGACAACGTCATGGAAGAATTCCTCGAACGGCTGTACGCCGACCGCGTGTAGCCCCTCTGCGGGAGACGCCCCTTCCGGCGGCTCTTCCGCCCACGGAGCAACTATGAACTCTCGCCGATCCTCTTTTGCGGTTTTTCAGCCGCTTGTGGACATAGCGCTTTTTGTTCTGGTCAATACGGCGCTTTTTTTTGCCGCCAGGCTGGCGCTTCTCTATTTTCTTCTTCCCGACATCGTTGAACGGGATCACATTGCCCATGCTTTGTACATCGGCCTGAAATTCGATGCCCGCATGGCGGTGTTCATGGCGCTGCCTCTGGCGTTCTGCCTGCTCTGGCCGCGGCTCGAACGGGCCGTGTCGAGGGAAGGAGCCTCGACGGCACGCCGCGTGCTCTGTCTCATCACCGGACTCATGGCCGCAGGGGCCATGCTCATCTACATCTTCGACTTCGGGTTCTTCTTCTACCTGCATCAGCATATCGACATGGGAGCCAAGGTCTTTCTGGAAGATCCCTCCGAGTCCGTACGCATGGTATGGCAGAGCTATCCCGTGGTTCTCATCGTCGTGGCCTTTGCGGCTGCCGTGGCGCTGTACGCCGGACTGTTCTTCCGCTTCCTCCGGTCGCACACGGCATTTCCCGTACGTCCGAAAACCGGCGGAGAGGGCTGCACCCGCAAGTGGCGTGCTCTGATCACGGTGTGCTCTCTCGTCATGCTCTTCATCGTGGGCTACGGCCAGATCAGCTCCAATTTCTTCCCCCTGCGCTGGAGCAACGCCTATTTCAGTTCCGACAAGAATATCGCCATTCTTGCCGTGAACCCCATTCAGAATCTGTACGACACCCGCAACTACGGCAAGGCCATTCCTCCGAACGTGGAAGCCACCCGTGAGGCCTGGCCGCGCATGGCTGCCTACCTGCGTGTTCCCGAAGGCCAGCCGCCGCTGACCTATGTCAGACATTTTCCCGGCAGGGACATGGCGCAGCGCCCGAACATCGTCATCATCATCATGGAGTCTCTCTGCTGGGAGCGCACGTCTCTTGCCCCTTCCATGCCCGCCTCGCTGGGGAAGGACATAGATCCCACGCCGTTCCTCAAGGAGCTGGCGGCCAAGAGCCTGTATTACCCCAATTTCTATGCGCCCACACGTACCACGGCCCGTGCCGTGTTCACGACCATAAGCGGTGTGCCGGACGTGAATCATTCGGGAGGAACCACCTCCCGTAATCCGAAGCTGGTGGATCAGTCCTCGGTGTTCAATGAATTCCAGGGCTATGAAAAGTACTACATGATAGGCGGAAACGCCAACTGGGCCAATATCCGCGGCATGCTTCAGCATAACGTGGAGGATCTGCATCTTCTGGAGGAGTCGGCCTGGGAAGCTCCCAATACCGATGTGTGGGGCGTGTCCGACATAGCCATGTTCCGCGAGGCCGTGGACGTGCTTACCGGAAGTGCCCAGCCGTTCATTTCCGTGATTCAGTCCGCCTCGTTCCATCGCCCGTACACCATTCCGGATGATAACGAGGGCTATGTCTCCCCGCCCGATCCTTCTCCTGAAGCGCTGGCCTGGTACGGATACGAGAGCGCGGAGGAATATCGTTCCCTGCATCTGTCCGATCATGCGCTGCGCCGTTTCTTCGAGAAGGCCTCGAAACAGCCCTGGTTCAACAACACCATCTTTGCCGTCTTCGGCGATCACGGACTGAACAACAACTCCACCAACATCACGCCTGCCGTGCGTGCCTGCAACCTTCAGGCCTGGCATATTCCGCTGCTTATCTACGCACCGGGGGGGCAGGTGGCTCCGGGCGTCAATCCGGCGCCTCACATACAGCCCGACGTCCTGCCCACCATGGCGTCGCTTGCCGGACTGGACTACTACACCAATACGCTGGGCAGAAATCTGCTCGACCCGGCCAACGATGCCGATGCCGTCGTGTTCATCAGCGACAGGGACGACGTGCACTATCTTCTGGAAGACGGATACGTCTTCGCCGTCCGTCCCAAGGGGGATGCGCTGTATCGTCTGGATGAACGCACTGCCGACAACAATGCCCGTGACCTGAGTGCGGAACAGCCGGAAAGGGCGGCGTCCATGCGTCAGAAGCTCATGGATTTCTACTATACCTCGCAGTACCTGCTGCACAACAACGGCAAGGAACATATTCAGGCCGCGCGCCGTGCGGCAGAGGCCGGAGCGGGGCAGCAGCCATGAAGACGGTGACCATTCACACCGACGGATCCTGCCTCGGCAATCCGGGGCCGGGAGGCTGGGCCGCAGTGCTGGTCTGCGACGGAGCTCAGGGAAGAGCCCGCAGGGAAATGTCCGGAGGCTTTGCCCGCACGACGAACAACCGCATGGAGATTCTGGCCGTGCTGGAAGCCCTGGGGGCTTTGAAAGAACCCTGCATCGTGGAGCTGTATACCGATTCCCAGTATGTGGCCAAGGCGATCAAGGACCGCTGGCTTGCGGGGTGGTTGCGCAACAACTGGCTGACTTCGGCCAAGAAGCCGGTGAAGAATCAGGATCTGTGGAAACGCATGCCGGAACTGCTCGCCCGGCACGACGTGCGTTTTCACTGGCTCAAGGGGCACGCGGGTCATGCGGAAAACGAGCGCTGCGACGAGCTTGCCCGGGGAGAGGCGTCCGGACGCAATCTTCCGGAGGATCCCGGATTTTCGGAATAGAGACGCGGCATCGGAAGAGCGGCATACGAACCGGGGCCGTTTTCCGGAATAAAGGGATGCACGAACGGCGAAAATCACGTCGTTTCGAACGGGGACATCCGGTGATATATCCTTCCGCATCGAAAGCGGAGCGCTTTTTCGGGGCGCTCCGCTTCCGGCTGGGCCGGAAGAGAATGTTGCGTCGGAACATTCTGAAAAAAGACGGAGTCGTGAGACTGTCTTGTCCTGTCCGGCGTCCTGTGTTAGATCAGTGCTGTTATGACCAGACGCGAATGGAAAATACGCGCGACGGCCCGTCTTGCCGGAACGGAGTCTCCGGCGGTGGTTGCCGCTCTTCTGCTTTGTCATGTGCTCGGCATAGACAAGGTGGCGCTTGTGGCTCATTCCGAAGAGGAAGTTCCGCCGGAGGCGGAGAACGTGCTGGAAGCGCTGCTGGAACGTCGTCTCCGGGGAGAGCCGGCAGCGTATCTTGTCGGCAGCCGGGAGTTTTACGGTCGTGATTTTTTTGTGGATTCCAGCACGCTGATTCCCCGTCCCGAAACGGAGCATCTGGTTGATGCGGCGCTGGAGTTTTTTCGCGGACGGGATCACGTCCGCTTTCTTGATCTCGGCACCGGCAGCGGCTGTCTGGCCGTGACCCTTGCGGCGGAACGTCCCTCGTGGAGCGGCGTCGCCGCGGACATCTCGCCGGAAGCCCTGAACATGGCGCGTCGCAATGCCGATGCCCACGGTGTGAGCGCCTCCGTCGAGTTCGTGCAGGCCGATTTCACAGGGCCTCTTCCCTTTGCCTGCCGCAGTTTCGATCTCGTCATCAGCAATCCCCCTTACATAAGTGAAGAAGAATACGCCGGACTTGATCCCGGTGTCAGAAATTTTGAGCCGCGCTCCGCACTGGTGCCCGGACCTGAAGGTCTTGAGCATCCCCGTGCGGTGGAAGCGGCGGCCCGCGCCCTGCTGAAGGAAGGCGGCCTGTTGCTCATGGAGCACGGCTGGCTTCAGGGCGAAGCGTGCCGGGCATTGTGCCCGGACGCATACTGGATGGATATGCGCACAGGATGCGACCTGGCCGGAAAGGACAGATTTCTTTTTGCGGTAAGGCGCTCCGGCGTATAAACCCCCGGTCAGACCGGGGAAGCCGTGACGGAATGTTCCGTCGTGGCGTTCAGGAGATTGTCATGCCCCAGACCACTCTTGGCGGAGCTGTCAGCTGCAGGGGAATATCCCTTCATTCCGGCCATGAAGTCAGCGTGGAGTTTCGCCCTGCTGCGGAAGATTCGGGTATCGTCTTTCATATTCATTCCGATGACGGCGTGCATCTGCTTGCGCCCCGTCCGGAAGCCGTGAGCACCACGGAACTTGCCACCACCGTCACCGACGGCAAGGTCAGCGTGTCCACCATCGAGCATGTTCTTGCCGCGCTCAACGGCCTTGCCGTGGATAATGTGGAAGTGCATGTCTTCGGCGGAGAGGCTCCCATCCTCGACGGTTCGGCCCTTCCCGTGGTGGAGGCTCTGCGTCGTGCCGGCTTCCGTTCCCAGAGTGCGCCCCGGCGTGCCGCCCGCGTCACACGGGAATTTTCTCTGGAAAAGGACGGCAAGTTCATTTCCGTCAGACCCTTCGACGGTTTCCGCGTGAATTATACCATTCGTTTTCCCCATCCCGTCATCGGAGAAGAACATTTTGCGCTGGACATCACGCCCGAGACCTTCGAACGCGAGGTGGCTCCGGCGAGAACCTTCGGTTTTCTGAAGGAAGTGGAATACCTGCACAGCCGCGGGCTTGCCCGCGGAGGGTCGCTCGACAACGTGGTGGTCGTGGGAGATGACGGCATCCTGAACAAGGAAGGTCTGCGCTTCCCCGATGAGTTCGTCCGGCACAAGATGCTGGATTTCGTGGGCGACATGGCCATGCTGGGAAGACCGCTTCTGGGGGATTTCACCGTGTCCTGCTCGGGACACGGGCACAACAATGCCTTTTTGCGTGCCCTCGTACAGGGGGACGGTCTTCTGGAAGACGTGAACAGATAATGCCTTCCGGTGTTCCGGAAGGGGAATTTCTTCCGGGACCCGGTCCCGGAGACGGAAATGAAGAGGGACGGCCTTGCCGTCCCTCTTTTCATGGGCGTTTTCCGTTTCAGCTGCGTTCTTTGAGCTCCGCATTCAGCAGATACAGACTCCGGGCGTCGTCGCCGAAAAGATCATACCGCGCGATGAGGTCTCCGGTGTTTTTTTCTTCCTCTCCCTGCTCGGCAATGAACCATTCCATGAACTGACAGGTGCGGAAGTCGTCGGCGTCGCGTGCTTCCCGGTAAATGTCGTGAATGAGCTCCGTGATGTGCTGCTCATGCCTGAGCGTGGCCGCCAGAGGTTCCCTGTTGTCTTTGAAGTCCAGGAGGGGAGCCGCAATGGGAGCGAATTCCACGTTGATCCTGTTGTCCTGGAGATATTTCAGAAATTTCAGAGCGTGGTTCTGTTCTTCGCGGGCCTGGGCTTCGAACCAGTGGCTGAATCCGTCCAGACTTTTGCCCTGGTAGAATCCGGCAATGGCCAGATAAAAGTAGGCGGAGAAGAGTTCCTGATTGATCTGCTCCTTCAGCAGCGCTTCCACCTGTGCATCCATGTTGCCTCTCCTTGTGTTGAAGGACGGCGCGGAATTGCGCCTTTCCATTTCATACTGTAGAGGTTTTTCGGGGATTGTCATGACTGAGAGCAAAGAAACTCATTCCCCTGAGAAGGATAGCCTTTGCCGGACGACGTCCGCATCGCGCAGTGTCGTCGCCGTGGCGGAAACGGGCCCTGAACGGAGAGCGTTTTTCCGCATCTGGTCTTCTTCGTACGGCCCGCGGGACGGTGCGTTTGTTCTGTCGTTCGAACAGAAACAGATTTTCGTGCCTGATCCGGGACAATCCTTTGACGCACGGACCGATAAGGCATACATCTGAGCTTTATTTCCCTTAACGCTCAGGTGGATATATGGCGCTTTTTACAGGACTTCCCGCTTCAAAAAAGCATGTTCTCCTTTTCATGGCCATGCTTAATTTCGGTTCGACAGTGGCCATGCAGGGCTGGACCATGCTGTACAACAACTTCGTGGTCAACTACGCCGGTCTCACGCCCGCTCAGAGCGGTCTTGTGCAGGGACTGCGCGAAATTCCGGGACTTCTCGGCGTCACGCTTATTTTCTTTCTTTTTTTCATCAAGGAACACCGTCTGGCCGCACTTTCGGTCATGGCTGCGGGCCTCGGCACCATGCTGACCGGCTTTTTCCCCTCCTTTGTGCCCATCATATTCACCAGCATGCTCATGTCCTTCGGCTTCCATTACTTTGAGGCCATGAACAATTCCCTTGCCATACAGCATTTCGATCTGAAGCAGACGCCCATCGTCATGGGGCGGCTGCGCGGACTGGTGGCCGGAGGCAGTCTTCTCATTTCCGTCTTTGTCTTCATTTTTTCCGAAAAGCTGAGTTTCGTCTGGCTGTTCTTCGTGCCCGGTGCCGTGGGACTGGCTCTCGGATTCTTCGGACTCATTCATCCCCTGACGGGCAGCAGAGCCCCGGAACAGCGCAAGCGCATGACGCCTCAGAAGCGGTACTGGCTGTTCTATGTACTCAATTTTCTCATGGGCGGACGCCGTATCGTGTTTTCCGTGTTTGCGGTGTTCCTCATGGTGGAACAGTTCGGTTTTTCCGTACGCAGCGTTTCGCTCCTGTTCATGTTCAACTACACCGTGAACTGGCTGTTCAATCCCATGGTGGGAAAGATCATCAACAGGCTGGGCGAACGGCGGCTCATGACCATCGAGTATATTTCGGCGTTCGTCATTTTCGTGGGATACGCGCTGACGAAAAATGAATATCTCATTGTGCTCCTTTATGTTTTCGATAGTCTTACCTTCAATTTCTCCATTGCGGTGCGCACGTTCTTCCAGAAAATCGCCTTTCCCGAAGACGCTGCGCCCAATATGGCCATAGCTCAGACCATCAACCATATTCCCGCCGTGACCATTCCCGCCATCGGCGGCTGGATGTGGACCGTCTGGGGATATCAGTCCGTTTTTCTTTTCGGCGCGGGGCTGACCCTGATATCCCTGACGCTGGCACAGCTCGTGGACAGGGAAATCCGCATGAAAAACACGCAGAACCTGCGCAGGGGGTAGTATGAACAAGGACTTCTGGGCCATGGCGACGGGGCGTATGCCCGCCGATGTGCGTATCGACAATGTTCGTATCGTGGACGTGTTCAGCGGTGAGATTCGTGACGGTTCCGTGAGCGTGGGGCAGGGCCGTATTCTCGGCTTCGAAGGCTTCGATGCCCGCGAGGTGGTGGACGGCGGCGGTCGCTGGCTTCTGCCCGGTCTTATCGACGGGCATGTTCATATCGAGTCGTCCATGCTCTGTCCGGCCCGTTTTGCCGAACTGGTGCTGCCGTTCGGCACTACGACCGTCGTGGCCGATCCGCATGAGATAGCCAATGTGACCGGGATGGACGGCATACGGTACATGCTGAAGGCCTCGAAGGACCTTCCTCTCGACGTACGCATCATGCTGCCTTCCTGCGTGCCTGCTCTTCCCGTGGAGGATGCCGGGGCCGTACTTCGTGCGGAGGATATCGCGCCCATGCTTTCCGAAGAGAAGGTGGGCGGCCTTGCCGAAATGATGAATGTGCCGGGGCTCATGGCCGGTGACGACGACGTGCTGGAAAAGATGTCCCGGACGCTGGCCGCAGGCAAGGTCATAGACGGTCATTCCCCCATGGTGTCGCGGGAAACGCTGGAAGCCTGCGCCGCTCTCGGCATCCGCACCGATCACGAATGCACCACGGTGAAGGAGATGGAAGAGCGCATAGCCTGCGGCATGTACGTGCTTCTGCGGGAAGGATCCGCCTCAAGGGATCTTCTGCATCTTCTGCCCGGCCTCACCCCGGGAAATCAGCGCCGCTGCCTTTTCTGCACCGACGACAGACAGCCTTCCGATATTCTTGAGCGCGGGCATATCATCAACAACGTGCGCATGGCCGTCCGGTTCGGCCTTGATCCGGTCAGCGCCGTGCGCATGGCGACGCTGAATGCCGCGGAATGCTACGGTCTTCGAGACCGGGGCGGCATAGCGCCCGGCATGCGGGCGGATCTCGTTCTGGTGGAGGACCTCCAGGATTTTCGGGTGCTGTCCTGCTGGGCAGGAGGCGAGCTTGTGGCCCGGAACGGCAAAATGCTGAGGACTCTGGCCGCCGTCGATCCCGGAAAGCTCTGTTCCAGCGTGGTCCTCGCACCTCTGCCGGAAAAACCGTTTTCCGTGCGCGTGCCTTCGGGCAGGGCCAGAGTCATCGGTCTGCGTCCGCATTCGCTGATCACGGAATGTCTGGTGCGTTCCGTGGAAACGGGGCCGGACGGTGAAGTCGACATGGCGCGCAATCCCGGCTTGATCAAGCTGGCCGTGCTGGAGAGGCATCATGCCACGGGCAAGATCGGTACGGGACTGCTCGACGGCCGCTATGGTCTGAAAAACGGTGCCATAGCCACGACCATTGCGCATGACTCGCACAATATCGTAGTGGCGGGCGACAATGATGCGGATATGCTTTTTGCCGTTCGGGAGGTGGAGCGCATGGAGGGCGGCATCGTCATGGTGTCCGACTCCCGTGTGCTGGCGTCGCTGCCTCTTCCTGTGGGCGGTCTCATGAGCGAGAGACCGGCTGCGGAGGTTTCGGTAAGGCTGAATGAGCTTTTTGCGCTGGCGTCCTCTCATTATCATATCTGGGAGGATGCCGACGCCTTCATGACGCTCAGCTTCCTTGCCCTGCCCGTCATCCCCAGTCTCAAGCTGACGGCGCGCGGTCTCTTCGATGTGGACAGATTCTCCTTTGTGGATGTGGATGCCGCACGCTGATCAGGTTCATGCTTAAAAAATCCGGCCCGCGCAGGATTCTGCGCGGGCCGGAACGTTTATCGTCAGCTGCGGACTAGTTCAGAACGGGCATGGGGCCGAACGAGGCCTCATAGCGGGTTTGAAATTCTTCCGGTGTGAAGGTGTGCAGCTGCGTGCCGTACTGTTCCACGCAGAAGCTGGCCGTCACCGTTCCGAGACGGGCCGAGAACGCCATGCCCATGCCGCTGTGCAGGCCTTTGAGCAGCCCCGCACGGTAGGCGTCTCCCGCGCCGGTGGGATCGGAAACGTTTTCGATGGGCACCGCGGGTACCTCGTAGGGGCGGGCTCCCTTGTGCAGAATGACGGATCCCTTGCCGCCGAACGTGACGATGAGAAACTCCACACGGTCCAGCAGGGCGTCGCGGTTGAGTCCGGTCATTTTTTCGATACGGTCGATCTCATAGTCGTTGCCGATGAGCACGTGGGCCCCGGTAAGGCCGGAGGTCAGCTGATCCCCTCCGAGAACCGTGATCTGCTGTCCGGGGTCGAAGATATAGGGAATGCCGTGTTCTCTGTAGAAGGCAGGCATGTTCACCATGTCGTCCACATTGCCGGGAGCCACGAGTCCCCAGTCGCCCTTGCCGAGCTCAGGCGTTTTTTCCGGAAAGGCGGGAGTCTTCATGGCCGAGGGGGAAAAGGCGTTGATCTGGTTGCTGCTGCGGTCGGTCATGATGTAGCAGCAGGCGGTGAAGTCGTTTTCGTCGACCTTCACGCCGGAAAGATCAATGCCCATGTCTGCGAGACGACGGCCGTAGCCTTCAAAGTCCTTGCCTACGGTGCCGTAGATGGCGGAGCGTTCGCCGAGAAGCGCCAGAGAATAGGCAATGTTTCCCGCCGTACCGCCCATTTTTTCCTCAAGACGGTCGATGGGGAAGGAAACATTCAGAAAATGCAGTTTTTCGGGAAGAATATGTTCTTCAAAGTGACCGGGAAAGGTCATGATGCGGTCAAAGGCGAGAGAACCGGAAATGTGGATCATGCATGGCTCCGTAAGGATGAGTTCACATGCCGGAAGGCATGACGTTTTCTTCTCTTTTTAACGGCAGGAGGGGGACTTTGACAAGTATGTCCCCTCCTTGTCGGACAGGGACGGAGCGGCAGGTGCAGACATGCCGGGGCATGAAGGCCTACGGCTTGCGACGGAGGGCTCCGGCCGGAACGGTGCGGGGATCATATCGGAATGCTGAGGAAAGGACGCCGGAGCCCGGGGAACGGAGGCACGGCAATGTCTTCGGGGGCTCTCTTGACAGGCGGAGGTCTTTTTTATTATTGATACGATATCAAATTATTTGATGTCAAAATATCATCGGCTGTGTCCCGGACGGAAGCGGAGAGACGCGCCCGGGCAGGGCAAAATAACTGTTGATTTGCTCTGGTGAAAATAGGATGATTTCTGGCCGGACGGCTTTGGGGCCTGCGTCCGGCCTTCCCGCCCGGTCCGTACCTTCGTCGGAGGATTCCGGCGGAAGGGCGTTTCCCGCCGCGGGGCCGATTTGCATTCTGGGGAAATACTTATGGGAAAGACGGAAAAGGCGAGCCGTGCCATGGCCATACTGGCGCTTCTGAAAAAGCGCTATCCCGAACCTGAAACCATGCTCGTTCACGCCAATCCGTGGGAGCTTCTCGTTGCCACGGTTCTGGCGGCTCAGTGCACCGATGCCCGGGTGAACACCATCACTCCGGAGCTTTTCCGGCGCTGGCCCGATCCTGCGGCGCTGGCCGGAGCCTCCCAGGAAGAGCTGGAGGAAGTGATTCGTCCTACGGGATTCTATCACAGCAAGGCGAAGAATCTTCTGGGCGCGGCACGGAGGGTGACCGAGGTCTTCGGCGGCGAGGTGCCCCATACCATGGAAGAGCTCATCACCCTGCCCGGTGTGGCGCGGAAAACCGCCAATGTGGTTTTGTGGGGCGGGTTCGGCCTCAATCAGGGGCTTGCCGTGGATACGCACGTCAAGCGGCTTTCCTTCCGTCTCGGCCTGACGAAGAATACCGAACCCGTGAAGATCGAGCAGGATCTCATAAAGATTTTTCCCCGCGCGGAGTGGGGCGACGTGAATCATCGTCTTGTCTGGTTCGGGCGGGATGTGTGTACGGCCAGAAGCCCTTCCTGCGATGCGTGCGAGCTTTTCGAACTGTGTCCGCGCAACGGAGTGAAGAAGGCCGCTTCCGGCGGAACGGCCGGAAACTGATGTGTTTCTGTTTCACCGTGTAACAAGGACCGGGGCGTCCTTCCGGTCCATGTCATAAAGAAGGTTGTCTATGAACAAGCGTTATGCCTGCCTGGCCCTGGCTGCCTGCCTTTCTCTTGCCGCGGGTTGTGCCCCTCAGAACGCCCGCATGGTGGAAGCTCTGGACGGCGGGCAGTTCGTCGCCATGTCCCGGGCCATGCGTCCGGTGATGCTGAAGAAGAACATTGTGGATGCCAACGGCGACTGGTATTCGCCCACCTTTTCCTCCCGTCCCGCCGGAGCGGGAAAGACGCTGGTGGACAGACTGTCTCCGGCTTTCCGTTTTCCCGGCTCCCGCCTTGCCGTGGCTCCTACGTTCCGGGCCATGCTCACGCCTGACGCAAAGGTGAAGATCGAGGACAACAAGGCCACCATCGAGCAGGGCATGAACCGCGTCACTCTGGAACTCGTGGCCGTGACCGACTGGAACAACGACGGCATCGGCGACTGGCTGGTGAACTGCCGCACCGGCTATACCGATACGCCGCAGCGTTTCCGGGAATACTATCTTGTCATTACCGATCTGACGACGCCGGTGCTGAAGCCTTTCGTTCTTATGGTTCTGGACCATGTGTACAACCGGGTGACCGTGCGCAATGATGCTTCCGGAGGCGAACTTGTGGAGACCAACGTCATGGAATTCTTGCAGGGGCAGTCTACCATGACACAGGCACCGGACAGCCGTTCGATGCATAAGAAACTGGAAGAGGGCTCCACCTTGAAGGAAACCACGCTGAGCCGCTGACATCATCGGAGGAAATCTTGCCGGATTCATGCGTCGTCTTTGTCCGCAGACAGCGAATACGGGCTCTCTGGAGACCGGTTCTTCTGCTTGCCCTCATGCTTGCCGTCGTCTGGTGGTTTGCGGATACGGCCTCGGAACAGTACCGGTGGCAATGGTATCGGGTATGGCGGTATGTCGGTGTCTGGGATGAGGGAACCTTCCGGCCGGGAGTGCTCCTGGAGGCTCTCGGCGTGACGCTTCAGCTGACGCTGGTAAGTCTTGTTCTTGCCCTTGTCTGGGGTGCCGTTCTGGCCGCCATGCGGATTTCCGCTTCTCCTGCGGCCCGTTTTCTGTCGTCGCTCATGCTGGGGCTTCTGCGCAATACCCCGCTGCTCATGCAGCTTTTCATGGTGTATTTCGTGGCGGCCCCCGTGCTCGGCGTCGGACCGTTTACGGCGGCCGTGCTGTCTCTCGCCCTGTTTGAGGGGGCGTACATCGCAGAGATTTTCCGCGCCGGAGTCCTGGGAGTGCCGAGGGGACAATGGGAGGCTGCGCTCAGCCTAGGCATGCCTGTCGGCATGGCGGCAAGGCTCGTCGTGGTGCCCCAGGCTCTGCGGCAGGCGCTTCCCGCACTTGCCGGGCAGATGGTGGCTCTCATCAAGGATACCTCTCTGGTAAGCGCCATTGCCGTTGCCGATCTGACCATGCGCACCCGGGTGGTCATCACCGACACCTTTTTGAGTTTTGAACTGTGGCTGCTGGCTGCGGCCGTTTATCTTGTTCTTACGTCGCTGGTCAGCATTCCTGCCCGACTTCTGGAACGAAAGGAGCATTCATGAAACATCTTGTTACCGCCTTTCTCCTGGCTCTCGGACTGTCGTTCTGTCTGCCTTGTGCAGGCAATGCGGCTCCTCGTGAATCCGTCATCGAAAAGGTCGTGCAGCGCGGTACGCTGCGCGTCGGTTTTTCTTCCTTCGTCCCCTGGGCCATGCAGGACAAGGAAGGCAGATACATCGGTTTTGAAATCGACGTGGCGGAACGGCTGGCCTCCGATCTCGGCGTCAAACTGCAGCTCGTGCCGACCAACTGGGACGGCATCATTCCTGCACTGCTTTCCGGCAAGTTCGACGTCATCATCGGCAGCATGAGCATTACGCCTCAGCGTCTTCTGTCCGTCAATTTTTCCATTCCCTACGACCATGCCTATGTCGATCTGACGCTGAACAGAAGCAAGTCGGACTCCATCAATAGCCTCGACGACCTGAACAGAGAAGACGTGATCATTGCCGTGAGAACGGGCACGACGGCCGCCGCGGCTGCCGCCAAACTTTTCCCGAAGGCTTCGCTGCGCATGTTCAACGACGAGGCTCCCGCGGTGGAAGAAGTGCTTTCCGGACGAGCTCATGCCTTTGTTTCCAGCGCACCTCTGCCCGCCATGGAAACCCTGAAGCACGGCGATACGCTGGTGCAGAAGTTTGAAACGGGACTGGCCATGCAGCCTGTAGCCTTCGCCGTACCCAAGGGTGATTTCGATACGCTCAACGTGTTCGACGGCTGGATTCGTCTGGTGGAAGAGGAAGGCTGGTTGCAGGAACGCCGTGATTACTGGTTCAAATCCGACGCATGGCAGAGCAGACTCAACTGAACCGCATCCCCGGCCATTCCGGAGAACGCACCTGGCGTGAACTGAACTCCTGGGATGTCGTACTGCTGCTTGCCGCCGTGTTTCTCGTTGCGGCATTCTGCTGGCGTTCCATGACCGTGACCAGGCACGACTGGGACTGGGCGGCCCTGTGGCCCTATATCGTCTCTCGTGATGCTTCCGGTACGTGGCGGGCAGGCATGCTTCTCCAGGGACTGTTCGGCACGCTGCGGCTGGGCTTCTGGTCTCTTGTCGTCGCGTTGCTTTCCGGCGGCCTTGTTGGGGCACTTTCCGCACGGCAGAAGGGCCTTGCCGCATGGCCCGCCGCGCTGTACATCACGGTGCTGCGCAATACGCCTCCCCTGGTACTGCTGTTCCTCGTCTATTTCTTTGCCGGGTCCTTTTTTACGGAGCCCTTTCTTCAGGTGGAGGACGCCGTATCCTCCCTGCCGGGCTGGGCACAGTCCCTTTGTGCCGCGCTGTTTGCTCCGGCCGGGCAGATGGACCGCATGGCCGCGGCCGTACTGACGTTGGGTCTGTATTCCGGCGCCTATGTGGCGGAAATCGTGCGCGGTGCTCTGGAGTCCGTGGATCAGACCCAGTGGGACGCCTCGGCCTCGCTCGGCATGAACGGCTGGCAGCAGCTGCGCTGGATCATTGCGCCGCAGGCCTTCCGCATCATGGCTCCGCCGCTGACGGGACAGTGTATTTCCGTGTTCAAGGAAACGGCGCTGGCTTCCGCCATTTCCCTGCCGGAACTGACGTTTCAGAGCCTTGAGGTCATGGCCGTTTCCCGGATGACCTTTGAGCTGTGGATAGTGACGGCAGCCATGTATCTCTGCGTATCCTGCTTCTGGGCATGGGCAGGACGTCGAATGGAAAGAGGCAGAAGAAAGGCCGACTGAGTTTCGGATTCCTGTTTTACAGAACGCGCGTTCCGCCGAACATCCGGCAGAACGCGCGTTCTGTTTCCTGAGCTGTTTTTTACGACGTTCAGCTTCGGCAGGCACTGACGAAGTTTTCCGCCCAGTGAGGAACGGCCGGTGCGAACAGATGAGTCCAGCAGGCGAAGGTACGGTGCGTCAGCAGACCGTCGTAGTGTACGCCGCCGGTCTCGTACATGCCCGTGCCGGGCGCCAGCCTGAGGCAGCAGTCCGGCTTTGGTCCCTCCGGCCATTCGCATCGGGAATAGTGGAATTCGTGTCCCCGCCAGGTACTTCCCGCGGGATGGAAAGGATTGTCGCTGACGACAGAGGCCGTTACATAGCCCAGTCCCTGCGGACGGCGGAAGAACCGGGGACGGGCCGGCAGAAGACCGGCCATGGGGCGTGGACCGTCGTCGAGGAGCAGAGCGTCGCAAAGCAGCATGAAGCCGCCGCATTCGGCATACACGGGGCGATTCGACAGCGACATGGTCCTGATGTCGGCAAGGTGGGGAGACGCGCTGATTTCATCGGCAAAGAGCTCGGGATAGCCTCCTCCGAGATAAAGTCCGTCCAGCTCGGGCCATGGAGCATCGTCGAACAGACTCAGGCGGATCAGATCGGCTCCGGCGTCGCGAAGGGCATCAAGGTTTTCTTCGTAATAAAACCACATGGCCTTGTCGCGTACATAGCCGATACGCGGTCGGATCGCCGGAGACGGGCTGTCCGGATGTTCCGTCGCCGGCAGGTCGGGCAGATCCGGAGCGGTACGGGCGAGGGATAGAAAGAGATCCGCGTCGGTATGTTCTTCCAGAATGTCGGCAAGGGCGTCGAGAACCGCATGGGTTTCTTCATCGGCCGTATTCAGTGAGAGTCCCATGTGCCGTTCCGGCAGAGGATTGTTCCTGAGACGGGGAAGGATGCCGAGTACGGGAATGTCGGTGTAGCTTTCTACGGCACGACGGAGCATGCTGCCGTGTCGTTCTCCGGCTACGTTGTTCAGAATGACGCCGGCAAGATGCAGGTCGGGCTCGAAATTCGCCATGCCGGATACGATGGCGGCTGCGGTGCGGGTCATCTTGGCGCAGTTCATGGTGAGCACGACCGGTGCCTTCAGAAGACGGGCCACGTGGGCCGTGGAACAGGAACCCTCCACGTCGCGCCCGTCGAAGAGGCCGCGGTTTCCCTCAATCACGGCCAGATCGGAAGGTCTGCGTGTGCAGACACGGCAGAACTGGCGCAGCAGCCGGGCGTCGTCCAGAAAATAGGGATCAAGGCAGGCTGCGGGGTGCTTTGCCGCCAGCGACAGCCAGGCATAGTCGATGTAGTCCGGCCCTTTCTTGCAGGCCTGAACGGCAAGGCCGCGTCGGGTGAAAAGACGTGAAAGTCCGAGAGAAACCAGCGTCTTGCCGCTTCCTCCGGCAAGTCCGGAAATGACGAGTCGTGGCTGCTTCATGGGGATCGGGGGAAAAAGGGTAAGGAAAAGGGGAAGAACCCGAAAGTTCTTCCCCTTGATTTTCCAGTATGCCGGAAGTTTCCGTGGGCCGCGTCGCACGCGGCCCTTCGGAATCCCGCCTTACGCGGGAGCGATATTATTCGCCTTCTTCAGTGGCACCCTGCTTGCCGGCACCCTTGAGGCCGTACATGGTGGTGGAACCGGAAGACCAGTAAGCCACCTTTTCGTCGTCCACCAGAGCGGTGAGGACGTTCTTGACCTTGCGGGGGCTGGCGCCGGGGAACAGTTCGAGGAACTGGTTGAAGTAGAACTTGGTCTTGGCGCCGGGCTTGCTGGTCTTTTCAACCAGCCAGTTGTACACCAGAGCCTTGTCTTCTTCGGTCACGCCGGCGTTGGCAGCTTCGGCATGGGCTTCGGCACCCTTGTAGGCTTCAGCGGCCAGTTCGGTGAACTTGAACTGGGTGGACTGACGCCAGCTGAAGTAGGCCTGTTCGCGGAAGTCGTCGATGAGCTGGGGGGTGAATTCCAGGTCGGTGAGTTCGAAGAACTTTTCCCAACCGATACGTTCAGCCCAGTCGCCCAGACGTTCGTACTTGTGAGCGTTTTCGGCGTAGACGTCGAGGATGCGCTTCACAGTGGCGCACAGCGTAGGCCAGCGGGGCGGTTCGTTTTCGATGTAGGAAACGACGACCTTGGAGAACTTGGGACGGCTGATGCGGTTGGAGATCTTGCCGCCGACCATGATGATCACACCGTCGCCTTCGCCATCGGAGATGGGCAGGGCGGGGCACATGGTGTAGCAGTTGCCGCAGTACATGCAGCGTTCCTTCTTGATGGCCACGGTGTTGATCTTCTTACCGTCGAAGTCTTCCTTGGCGGGACGCACGGCGGCCACGGGGCAGGCGGCGACGGCCAGAGGAATTTCGCAGAGCTGATCAACCCATTCCTGGTCGATCATCGGGGGCTTGCGATGGATGCCCACGATGCCGATGTCGGACACATGCACGGCGCCGCACATGTTGAGGCAGCAGGCCAGGGAGATGCGCACGGGGGCGGGCAGACGATGGTTCTGGAAGTCGGAGAACACGGTATCCATCAGAGCCTTAACCGGGCCGGAGGCGTCGGTGGCGGGGGTGTGGCAGTGCAGCCAGCCCTGAGTGTGGATGATGTTGGTGACGCCGGCACCGGTGCCGCCGATGGGGAACTTGTAGGAACCGGCAGCGAACTTGCGGGAAGCCAGGTCTTCCTTGAGGGCCTTGAGGGTCTCAAGGTCGGTCACCATGAATTCCACGTTGGAACGGGTGGTCCAGCGAACATGGCCGCCGCAGTACTTGTCGGCGATTTCGCAGATTTCACGGATGTGCACGGTGGTCATGGTACGGGCGCCGCCGCAACGGACGGTGTATACCTTGTCGCCGCTTTCGGCCACATGCATGAGCACGCCGGGTTCCAGGATTTCGTGGTACAGCCACTTGCCGAAGTTCTTGGCAATGACCTCAGGGAAGAAGGAGTCGTACTTGCGGGGTCCGATATCGGAGATACGACCTTCCATGGGTTTTGCAGGATTGTAACCGGAAGAAATAAAAGCCATTTTTGCTCTCCTCTCTGATTAGCGCAGGTGACGCTGACGGTAAGCAGCGATGTCACGGGTCCAGCCGCCGGGCACTTCCTCTTCCTTGAAGAGAATGTAGGGGTTCGTGCGGGGCGCGATGACGTGCTGAGGAATGGCCGGAATTTCGGTCACTTCAAGCAGCTTCTGGAAGGAGAGACGCTTGATGGTTTCGCCAACACGTTCGCGGTTCTTGCCTTCTTCCATCCACCAGTCCCAGATCTTTTCGATGACGGACTTGATTTCGTCGAAAGGTTCTTCCGCGGGGATGAAGGGAACGAGCAGGGAGCCCATCTGAGCGCCGTCGAGGATGGGGGCCTTGGCGCCGACAAGGATGGAGGCGCCGCGGTCGTCGCCGATGTGCAGAGCGCGGGGCATGGTGTTGATGCAGTGCATGCAGCGCACGCAGTTGGCCGTGTCGATGGACAGCTTGTTGCCGTCCCAGCTCATGCAGTGAGACGGGCAGAGGTCGATGACTTCCTTCTGGAGGTCGAACTTGCCCCAGTCACGGCCGGAGTGAGCGCCGGCATTGGGCTTGAAGCCTTCTTCACCGGCCACATAGGCCTTCACGGCTTCCTGGTCGATCTTGATGTCGTCCTTCCAGGTGCCGATCACGGCAAAGTCGGAACGGGCCATGGAAGCCACGCAGCCGTTCGGGCAGCCGTCGAACTTGAACTTGAACTTGTAGGGGAACGCGGGACGATGCAGTTCGTCCTGGTAGTCCTGGGTCAGCTGATAGCAGGCCAGCTGGGTGTTGTAGCAGGCGTATTCGCAGCGGGACATGCCCATGCAGGCCGCGGGGGTACGCAGGTTGGAGCCGGAACCGCCGAGGTCCACTTCCATCTTGTGGGTCAGTTCGTAGAAGATTTCTTCGAGCTGAGGAGTCTGGGTGCCGATGAGCACCATGTCGCCGGTGGAACCGTGCATGTTGGTCAGACCGGAACCGCGCAGATCCCAGATGTCGCAGATGCCGCGCAGGTATTCGGTGCTGTAGAACTTACCGGAAGGCTGAGCCACGCGGACGGTATGGAAGTGGGCCACGCCGGGGAACTTTTCGGGCTGGTCGCAGTAACGGCCGATAACGCCGCCGCCGTAACCGAACACGCCGACGATGCCGCCGTGCTTCCAGTGGGTTTCCTTGTCTTCGTAGGAAAGTTCCATAACGCCCAGCAGGTCCTCGGGAGCGTCGCTGGGAATCTGATAATCCAAGCCCTGAGCGTTTTTGGCTCTGCTTTCGGCAAGCTGCTTGATATCAGATACAAAGCTGGGCCAGGGCCCGGATTCGAGCTGGTCCAACAGGGGGGTTGCATGTTTCGCCATTGCCTTACCTCCACATGGTTGATTATGGGTCTGTCGCTTTGCCAACCAATGAGCCGGAAAAACTTTCCGTTCAGACAGAGCGACCCCTGATACACCAATACTGGGCCGGATGTGCGAGGGCACAGTACAGTCCCGGCCTTCCAGTGTGTAACTCCGTTCCTACCCTATTTTAGTTGGGAGCACAATAGCTCCGGTTCTGTTCACAAGCCAGTGAAGGAGGCAGTATCGGGTCTGAAAGGAGAATCATCTGTTTTTTCAACTGGTAAAACATAAAAAGCGCCTTTTTTCAATCCTTCCTGTTCCGGTGACTGGTTCCTGAACGGAACGAGCTGCGGCCCATCGTCGGGGTCGTGCTAAACGCTTTGTTCACAATCGATTGAAATATTATATCTTATTTTTTATCATAAAATGTTTGCCCGTAAATATGCCGGATAATTTTCAAGAGAAAAAAAGCACAATCAAAAAGACCCGGGCATTAATTTTTTCCCGTCCCGGAGCTGCGGCCGGATCGCGACCACGGAAAATTAAAGGGGGGATAATACTTTATTTTTTCTGCATCAGCAGATAGGATATCCCATCCCTGCAGAAAGGGCAGTCTGAGCCTGACGGCCAATCGGAGGTACAATGATTCTTTTCAAGAAAAGTTCTGAGCGCAGCCTTCACCTGGAAGAGAGGGCGGAACCCCAGCTCTACCGCGAACTTTTCCCCTATACGAAAATAGGGCGCATAGGGTTTGACGGCACCATCATCGCGCCGCGTCCGGCAGATCCTTGCTTCATTACCGACACCACCTTTCGCGACGGTCAGCAGGCCCGCCCGCCCTATACGGTGAAGCAGATAGCCCATATTTTCGACCTCCTGCACAAGCTCGGCGGCAAGAGCGGCCTTATTCAGGCCTCGGAATTTTTCATGTACTCCGCCAAGGACCGCAAGGCCATCGATACCTGTCGGGCCCGCGGATATCGTTTTCCCCGCGTGACGGGCTGGATCCGTGCCAACGAGAACGATCTGCGCATTGCCAGAGACATGGAGTTCGATGAAGTGGGCATGCTGACCAGCGTGTCCGACTATCATATCTACCTTAAATTAGGCAAAACCCGTCAGCAGGCGATGGACGATTATCTGCGCATCGTGGAGCGTGCCCTTGAATGGGGCATTGTTCCTCGTTGTCATTTCGAAGACATCACCCGTGCGGACATTCACGGTTTCTGCCTGCCGTTCGCGGCACGCCTCATGGAACTGGCCCGCAAGGCGTCCATGCCTGTGAAGATTCGTCTCTGCGACACCATGGGATTCGGCGTGCCCTATGCCGGAGCGGCTCTTCCCCGTTCCGTTCAGGGCATCGTGCGTGCCTTTACCGATGAGGCCGGCGTGCCCGGTCAGTGGCTGGAATGGCACGGACACAACGATTTTCACAAGGTGCTGGTCAACGGCGTCACGGCATGGCTGTACGGCTGTGCTTCGGTCAACGGAGCGCTCCTCGGCTTCGGCGAACGCACGGGCAACACGCCTCTGGAAGCGCTGGTCATGGAATATATTTCCCTTACCGGCAACGACGACGTGGCCGATACCACGGTGATTTCCGAGATTGCCGATTATTTCGTCAAGGAACTCGAATACACCATACCGCCGAACTATCCCTTCGTGGGCAGCGACTTCAACGCCACGAGCGCAGGCGTCCATGTGGACGGCCTTGCCAAGAACGAAGAGATCTACAATATCTTCGACACGAACAAGATCCTCAACCGTCCCGTGCCCATCATCATCACCGACAAGTCGGGACGTGCAGGCGTGGCCTACTGGATCAACAGCCATCTCGAACTGGACGAAACGCGCCGGGTCACCAAGAAGCATCCCGCCGTGGGGCAGATATACAACGCCATCATGCAGGCCTACGAGGCCGGCCGCAATACGTCCTTCTCCAACAAGGAGATGCTGGCTCTCGTCAAGCACTTCATGCCCGAGCTCTTCGTGTCGGAGCTGCAGAAGCTCAAGAGAATCGCCAGCCGCCTTGCTTCCGGCATCATGATGCGTCTTGCCGAGGCCTGTCGCGCCAGCCGTACGGAACAGGAACGCTGCACCGCCATGCAGAGTTTTGCCGACCACTATCCCTACATTCAGTTCATCACGCTTACCGATGCCAAGGGCAAGCTGCTTCAGGCCGTGGTGACGGATGAAGCCAATACCGACAAGTACGGTCATCTGCCCGATCCCGGCTATGACTATTCGGATCGTGCCTGGTTCAAGATGCCCATGCAGGACGGTGAGCTGCACGTCACCGACGTGTATCAGTCCCAGTACACCGGGGCCCTTATTCTTTCCGTTTCGCAGGCCGTGACGGACGAAAAGGACGAAATCGTCGGTGTGATTTGCGGTGATATCCAGCTTGAGGAAATTCTCAAGCATACCGAAGATCTGGAGGCTGAAGAAAAGGACGAAGCCTCTCAGATGTAGCCTTGCGGTTTCTTCCGGTCGGCCGGAATGCCGCGTATCTTTCACCGGTTCCGGCAGCTTTGTCGGAACCGGTTCCTGTCGGAGAAGTTTTCCGCGCCCGGAATATCGGGCGCGTTCGTCTGACCGCCTTTTTCTGCCGCCGTGCGGCACTTTTCATGAGGAGCCTCTTCATGCGGCCCATCACCACATCGCTTTTTTCTCTGTTCAAGGTCGGTCCCGGACCGTCGAGTTCCCATACCATTGGTCCTATGACGGCGGGACGTCTTTTTTCCCTGACCTGCGCAGAGCTGCCTCGTGAACTTCTTGCCCGCGCCGCCCGCATACGGGTACGGCTGTTCGGTTCGCTGAGTGCCACGGGAGCCGGACACGGTACCGATGCGGCCGTGCTTGCCGGGCTCCTCGGGGTGAAGCCTGAAGACTGCCCTTCCGGATATCTGACGAAGCTCGCCGCAGATCCGCTCAAGGATTACAAGGTGGAACTCGGCGTGGGCAGTGCTCTGGTTTCCCTCGCCGACATCGTGCATGATTCCGTGATTCACAACTATCCCTACAGCAATACGCTGGTTGCGGAACTGCTTGATGCCGGAGGCTCCGTGCTTTTCGACAAGGCCTATTATTCCGTGGGCGGCGGGTTCGTTCAGTGGGACGGCTGGAAGGCGCCGGAAATAGGGGATCCGGTGCATCCGTACAGCAACATGAAGGAACTGCGGAATATTGTGCGTACTCAGGGGCTGAATCTTTATGAAATCATGCTCGACAATGAGATGGCCATTACCGGAGCGTCGCGCACTGCCATCATCGACGGATTGAACGCCATCCTGGACAGAATGGAGGAGTCGGTGCGTCATGGCCTTGAAGGCAGCGGCTATCTGGCCGGACCTCTCAAGGTCGAGCGCAAGGCGCACATGCTCAAGGAAAGGGCACAGGCGCTTCCTTCCTCGTCGCCGAGCAAGTTTCTTGCCGGACTCAATGCCTATGCCTTTGCGGCTTCTGAGGAAAATGCTTCCGGCGGCGTCATCGTCACGGCTCCGACCTGCGGTTCGGCAGGCGTCATGCCCGCACTGGTTTACGCCATGCGGCATGACATGTTCATCGGCGACCGTGCCATACGGGAAGGTTTTCTGGCCGCGGCCGCGGTCGGTTTCATTGCCAAGCACAACGCCAGCATCGCCGGTGCCGAGGTCGGATGTCAGGGGGAAGTCGGTGTGGCTTCCGCCATGGCGGCCGCCATGTTCACCGACGCTCAGGGGAACCCGTCGCGCTATGTGGAAAATGCGGCGGAAGTGGCGCTGGAACATCATCTCGGCATTACCTGTGATCCTGTGGGCGGCTATGTTCAGATTCCCTGCATAGAACGTAACGCCATGGGAGCGGTCAAGGCTTTCAATGCGGCGCTTATCAGTACGGGTACCAGTCCCGAAGCCCATCGTGTTTCTCTGGATGCCGCCATTGCGGCCATGGCGGAAACCGGTCGGGAGATGAGTCATAAGTTCAAGGAAACATCCATGGGCGGACTTGCCGTCAGTATGGTGACCTGCTGACGGTAGTGTTCTCTGAATGGCTGCGTCCGCGTGGGGATTTTCCTGAAAAACAGTATCGGTGCAGTTATGTTTTACGGCAGGAGAGGGCCTGGAGGACTGCCTTGTCAGTCTGATATGAAAAAGATATAGTTGCGCCGAAGGAGATGACCATGTCTTTTTTTCGTCATATATGTCTGACACTTTTTCTGCTTTCCGGCAGTTTTTTCATCACCGGTGCGGCTCAGGCCGCTTCTGCTTCCGATCCGGCCGCTCAGCTGGAAGCCATTCTGAAGGAACATCCTGAGCTGATTCTGAATGTTCTGAAGAATCACAGCGAGGAAGTCCTCGATATCGTTCAGATGGGCTCCGATAAGCGTCGTCGTGCCGTTCTGCTGCGTCAGTGGGAGAACGACATCACGCAGCCCAAGCAGGTAGCCCTGGAAGGTCGTCCGGCCGGAGGCCCCGACAACGCGCCTGTGACCATCATCGCTTTTTCCGACTTCGTGTGCACGTACTGCCATCAGGCCGCGTATACGGTCGGAAGTCTGATGAAGCGTTATCCGGGCAAGATCAGGCTTATTTTCAAGCAGATCCCGAAGACCCAGTCCGGACGTATCGCCGGTGAATGGTTCATTGCCGCCTACCAGATGGATAAGGCCAAGGCTTGGAAAATGTACGCACTTATCTTCGATCGGCAGAAGCAGGTGGAAGACGATGTGCAGAATACCATTCGCGCCATAGCCTCGGAATGCGGATTCGACGTGAAGGCTCTGGAAGCCAGCGTAAAGAGCAAGGCCAAGGAGCTTGATGCCATACTGGCCGGAGACGCAGCTGATGCCAATGCTCTCGGCTTTGTGGGCACACCGTATTTTCTGGTGAACAACATGGTGCTGCGCGGTGCTCTTCCCATGGAGAACTTTATAGACGCCGTGGAAATGGCTCTTAAAAATACGCCGGCAAAGTAGTCCCATGCGTGCAGCTTCCGATCCGAAAACATTGCAGGAAAAAGCAGGCTGGACTTCCTGTCTCGCGACGGTAGGTAATTTTGACGGCGTTCATCTCGGCCATCAGGCGCTTCTGCGTCGTACGGTGGAGAGCGCTCATGAACGGAATCTGCCCGCCGTCGCCGTTACTTTTGATCCCCATCCCGTGTCCGTTCTTTCCGAGCGCGCGCCGAAAGTGCTCTGCTCCACGGCACAACGTCTGGAATATATGGAAGAGCTCGGGGTGGATGCGGTGTTGCTTCTGCCTTTTACCCGGGAACTTGCTGCGGAAAGTGCCGGAGAGTTCTGCCGGAGAGTTCTTGTTGATACGCTTTCCGTGCAGGAGCTCTTTATCGGATACGATTTTCGCATGGGGAGAGATCAGGCAGGGGCGGACATCCTGAGAACGTTTCTTCCGCATGTCACGCAGGTGGAAGCTGTTGTCGTGGATGGGAAGCCTGTCAGTTCCACCAGAATCAGAAAGGCGCTTGCCGACGGAAATCTGGAAGAAGCCAATATTCTTCTGGGGAGACCGTTTTCCGTTCAGGGAGAGGTCGTGCACGGCGAGGGGCGCGGAGGTCCCCTGCTGGGAATTCCGACGGCCAATCTGGATATTCCGCATACGCAGGCCATGACGGCTCCGGCTGTCTATGCCACGTCCGCAAGACTGCTCGACGGCGAGGGGGCCGGAGAATGGCGCATGTCCGTGACCAGTTTCTGCAAGAATCCTACATTTGACGGATCCATGCTGACGCTGGAAACGCATATCATGGATTTTTCCGGCGATATCTACGGGCGTGAACTGGAAGTGCGCTTTCTGGCAAAACTTCGTCAGGACCGCCGTTTCGACGGACTGGATGCCCTGATAGCCCAGCTTCATGCCGATATGGATGAGAGACGCGGACTTCCCCTTTGACTGGGGGATGATGCGCCGAAGCTCCGTATACCTCCGTCGGCGGTACCGTTTCGTCTTTCGGGCAGCAGGCATGTCGTCGAGAGAGCAGGGCAGGGATCCTTGTACTGGTTGATTTTGCTCCGGCTCTTCAGCGGAAGAGGAAGCTCCAGGATCTCGAGGACGGGGAATACAGGGAAAAAAGGCTTGCCCGTCAACGACAGTTCGTGTACAACACACGTTTGTGGAAAGGTAGCGAAGAGGCCGTAACGCGCTCGA
>JAXVQY010000168.1:0-3414 GCA_037303805.1 bacterium
GCCTACCCTCCATCTGCTTCGCCACGGCGCCATCCTGCAAACCACTGAACATCGCTTCATCGGCCAACAAGACCTTCCGCTCTCGAGACAAGGGGAACTTCAAGCCCATGTTTGCCGTCAGGAACTTATCTCCGTTCCTCTGACGGAAGTCTGGACATCCGATCTCTCCCGCTGCACAGAAATGACGACCATCATTATGGAAAAACGAAACGTCATCATCCATAGGGTACCTGCTTTTCGAGAAATATGCCTGGGGCGCTGGGAAGGACATACTAAAACCGAAGTGGAAACATTATTTCCCGGAGCCATTGAGGCCCGAGGCAAGGATTTCTGGAACTACGAACCAAAGGGAGGAGAATCCTTTGCCATGCTGGCTCGACGGACGCTTCCTCCCCTTCTCACATGCCTTTGCAGGCTGAAAGAACATGCTCATGTCCTGCTTGTAGCCCATGCCGGAGTAAATCGAGTTATTATCATGCAATATATGGCATTGACTATGCGGGATTTTTTCTCCATTCCCCAACCCTATGCCTCATGCACTACGCTTTCTTACAAAACGGAAGAACTTGCCAGACTTGCAGCCTCCTGCCGGAAACTCTGCCCCTCTTCAGGACTGCAATAAGGGGAGAAACATCCCTCTCCCTTCTATTTCATATCGACTGATTCTCCATTTCAATATGCAGAGAAGACGAAACAGAACGTCTCATTCACGGGAGCAAAACGGCGTACGACCTTAAATTCAGGCATTTCAAAATAAATTCTGGCTTCGATTGCAGAATGACATATTACGGTGCTATTCTGCCGGGCAATTTTACAATAAAAAAAACTTTCTCCATACTTTTTTCATTACAAAAATAAAATATATTCTTATTTTAACTCAGATATGAAATAAAACTATATTGTGATTTAAGTTTCAATCTGTTTTTTTCTACATCTAAAAAAAGTATCATTAATTTTCTCATGATATCTTGACGAAAAAAAGCTATTTCAATATCGTTAAATAAAGTTTTCGAGTCTGTCTCTGCTAAAGCATTCGCCATGCAGTCAGACCTGAGTCCTTGCGGCTCACAGGGTAAGCCTGGAAACAGCCTTGCCTCCATTAAATGCTCCGGCATGGAAAGAAAACATGAAAACGGCAGAATTCTGCCCGGCCCGGCTTCATCACTCCGAATGAAGCCGCGACTCCCGGCATTTCTTTCTATAGACGAGCGTTGTTATGTCCAGAATTTCCATGACTACCATCCCCGTCACCCAGGCCGTGGGTACGGTTCTCTGTCACGACATCACCCGCATCGAGCCCGGCATTCAGAAGGGGCCCGTGTTCCGCAAAGGGCACATCGTACGCGAAGAGGATGTTCCCGTTCTTCTCAGTGTCGGCAAGGAAAACCTCTATGTATACGAGCCTGCACCCGGCGAGGTTCATGAAAACGACGCCGCAACCCGCATAGGCAATGCCGTGGCGGGACAGAACATCGTTTTTTCCGACATCAAGGAAGGGCGCATCAATTTTCTTGCCGCCGAGCACGGTCTTCTTCGCGTGGATATCCCCGCCCTTGCCAGGGTGAACGCCTTTCCCGAAATCGTGCTTGCCACGCTGCACACCATGCAGGAAGTAAAGAAAGGGCAGGCCGTGGGCGGTACTCGCATCATTCCTCTGCTCATCGAAGAAGAAAAGATTGCTGCGCTCGAGCAGGCCGTCACTGCCCCCGTGATCGAGGTTCTGCCCTTCCGAGCCTTCCGCGTGGGCATGGTCACCACGGGCAACGAGGTCTATTCCGGACGCATCAGGGACGCCTTCGGCCCTGTGCTCAGACAAAAATTTGAAGGCCTCGGGAGCACCGTCATCGGACAGAGCTTTTCCGACGACTCCATAGAAATGACAGTGCAGGGCATCCGCGACTTCATCGAGAAGGGCGCGGACATGGTGGTGTGCACGGGCGGAATGTCCGTGGACCCCGACGACCGCACTCCCGCCGCCATCCGCGCCGCGGGAGGACGTGTGGTCACCTACGGTGCTCCCACCTTCCCGGGAGCCATGTTCCTGCTGGCCTACATCGACAACATTCCGGTACTGGGACTGCCCGGCTGCGTGATGTATCACAGAGCGAGCATCTTCGACCTTGTGGTTCCGCGCCTTCTGGCCGGCGTTCCCGTGACCCGGGAAGATATTGTGGCCCTCGGCCACGGAGGCTACTGCGCAGGCTGCGGCGACTGCCGCTATCCGAACTGCGCCTTTGGCAAAAACTGATCTTCCCGAATCGGCCCGTATTCGGGCGTTCCGCTCCGCGGCCGCCCCTCCTCTGGATTCCTCTTACAAGGAGCTGCCCATGTTCATCAAATCCCTTCTTGTCAACGGCGTACGTCGTCAGGTGCTTGTCAATGCGGAAGACTCGCTTGCCAACGTCCTGCGCGACCAGCTGCAGCTCACCAGCGTGAAGCTGGGCTGCGAAAAGGGTCACTGCGGTGCCTGCAGTGTCATTCTCAACGGCAAGCTCACGCGTACCTGCGTGCTGAAGATGAAACGCGTGCCCGATGATGCCACCATCATCACTCTGGAAGGCATCGGAACGCCCGACCATCTGCATCCGCTTCAGGAAGCGTGGATTTTCCATGGCGCAGCCCAGTGCGGCTTCTGCACGCCCGGCTTCATCGTGGCGGCCTATGCCCTGCTTCTTGAGAATCCCTCTCCCACCAGAGAAGAAGTGCGTGAATGGTTCCAGAAGAACCGCAACGTCTGCCGCTGCACGGGCTACATTCCGATCATCAACGCCGTCATGGACGCCGCCGCCGTCATGCGCGGCGACAAGGACATTGAGGAAATCCGCTACAAGGAACCTGCCGAAGGTCATCACCTCGGCTCCACCAAGCCGCGTCCGAGCGCCGTGGCCAAGGTGACCGGCACCGCCGAATTCGGCGCCGACGCCGCCGTGCACATGCCCGCAAACACTCTGCATCTGGCTCTTGCGCAGGCCAAGGTGTCCCATGCCAACATCAAGGGCATCGACACCTCCGAAGCCGAAAAGATGCCCGGCGTGTTCCGCGTGCTCACCCACAAGGACGTCAAGGGCAAGAACCGCATCACCGGCCTCATCACCTTCCCCGACAACAAGGGCGACGGCTGGGATCGTCCCATCCTCAACGACACCAAGGTGTTCCAGTACGGCGACGCGCTCGCCATCGTGTGCGCCGACACCGAATGTCATGCCCGCGCGGCTGCCGAAAAGGTGAAGTTCGACCTTGAACTTCTGCCCGAATACATGGATGCGCCTTCCGCCATGGCTCCCGACGCCATCGAAATCCATCCCGGCACCCCGAACATCTACTATGAACCCCACATCGAAAAGGGCGAAGATACCGCTCCCTTCTTCGACGATCCCGAAAACGTCTGGGTGGAAGACAGCTTCTACACCCAGC
>JAXVQY010000169.1:0-8950 GCA_037303805.1 bacterium
CAATGACGCTTGCCCAGAAAATACTTCAGATGCACACCGACGAAGAGATCCGCGAACCGGGACAGATCGTGGAATGTTCTCTTTCCGGCGTGCTTGCCAACGATATTACCGGCCCCCTTGCCATCAAGTCCTTCCGCGCCATGGGGGCGAAAAAGGTATTCGATCGGGATCGCGTGTTCCTGGTCATGGATCACTATACTCCGCCTAAGGATATAGCCTCGTCCAATCAGCTCATAGTGTCCCGGCGCGTTCCGGCGGAAATCTGTATTACCCACTACTATGAAGGCGGATGCGCCGGTGTGGAGCATGCTCTTCTGCCCGAAAAGGGTCTTGTGAAGCCCGGTGATCTCGTCATCGGCGCCGACAGCCATACCTGCACCTACGGCGGCATCGGCGCGTTTTCCACAGGTCTCGGCTCCACCGACATAGCCTGCGGCATGGTGCTCGGCAAGCTGTGGTTCAAGGTGCCCGCCACCATCCGGGTGAATATCGAAGGTACCATGCCCCGCTGGATCCGAGGCAAGGATCTCATTCTGCGTCTCATCGGCGAGATAGGTGTGGACGGAGCCCTCTACCGCGCTCTGGAATTCGGCGGATCCGCTCTGAAGGACGTGGATATCGAAGGTCGTCTCTGCATGGCCAACATGGCCATTGAGGCGGGCGGCAAGTGCGGTCTCTTCCCCTCCGACGATCTTACTGCGGACTACTGCCGCGCCCACGGCACACCCGATCCCATGCGTCTTGCCGCCGACGAGGGAGCGGAATATGAACGTACTGTCACCATGGACGTGACCGGCATGGAGCCCGTGGTTGCCTGTCCGCATCTGCCTGAAAATACCCGTCCCGTCTCCGAACTTTCCGACGTGACCGTGGATCAGGTAGTCATCGGCTCCTGCACCAACGGCCGTATTTCCGACATGCGCGACGCCGCCGAAATCCTGCGCGGCCGCAAGGTGGCGAGGGGCGTGCGCTGCATCGTGATTCCCGCCACGCCTGCGGTGTGGCGTCAGGCCATGGATGAAGGTCTCTTCGACGTGTTTTCCGACGCAGGCTGCGTCATCAGCACGCCCACCTGCGGCCCCTGCCTCGGCGGCTATATGGGCGTACTCGGCGACGGTGAGCGCTGCATTTCCACCTCGAACCGCAACTTCCGCGGTCGTATGGGCAGTCTGGAATCCGAACTTTACCTTGCGAGTCCCTGTGTGGCTGCTGCTTCCGCCGTTACCGGCCTCATCACCGGCCCTGACGCGCTGTAAGCCGAAGTCCGTTTCCAGTGCTTCCGGAAACGACAGATT
Source organism: bacterium (assembly GCA_037303805.1). GTDB lineage: Bacteria > Desulfobacterota > Desulfovibrionia > Desulfovibrionales > Desulfovibrionaceae > Mailhella. Next base: position 1,296 of record JAXVQY010000169.1, read on the forward strand.
CTTCCACCTGCATACTTTGCGAGGAGGATGCCGTCCGTTCCGGAATCGAATCCCCGCGGAGTGAGGCTATGTCCCCTCCGCCTCCCCGTGGAACAGTTGCGGGGATCTACAGGAGTTTATTCATGTCCTTTACCGGAAAAGTTCACAAGGTCGGTGATCATATCGATACCGACGCCATCATCCCGGCCCGTTTTCTCGTTACCACCGACACCCGCAAGCTGGGTGAAGCCTGTATGGAAGGGTTGGAACCCGGCTGGGTAAATCGTGTGCATGAAGGCGACATCATCGTTGCCGGCCGCAACTTCGGCTGCGGATCCTCCCGTGAGCACGCGCCTCTTGCCATTATCGGTGCAGGCATCCGCGCCGTGGTGGGTCACAGCTTCGCACGCATATTCTACCGCAATGCCTTCAACATGGGGCTCATGCTGCTCGAAGTAGGCGACGATGTGAATAAGATCAACGACGGCGATACTCTCGAAATCAGCCCGGAAAACGGTACCATCCGCGACCTCGACAACGGCGCCGAAATACGTATTCCGCCGCTCTCTCCCATGATGCAGACTCTTATAGACAAGGGCGGCATGGTCAACTACGTCAGAGAGCAGCTTAAACTTCGTGGAGAAATCGAGTAGAGTCGAAAATCCGGAAAAGGCGGGGGCGATCCCTCCGCCCCTCGATGTCGTCCCTTGGCTTTGCCGGAGATGAAAGAAAGGGAGAACAGAGAACCATGCGTTGTTGAAGGAACAGCGTGTGGTTCTTTTTTATATGGAGAAGTCACCGGTACCTGGATGATCCGGAAGACGGCAGTTTCCCGGGTTCCGATATTCTCGGCGACGCTGATTCGGGGGACAGTGGGCGGTATGTCAACGTTCACCCTGTCTTTTCTTGTTTATATTCGAAGAGTGGCATTGCTTTCAGATCTCGATCCGTCTTCAGACGGCATTTCAGGTTTTACGGCATATCATATTTTCCTGATTCCGCTCTGGAACACCACGGGCAGGTCCGTGACCTGAAGGGCGTTCGCGTCGGGGGGACTCGGAACCGGTGTAGATCGTACAGGGGGCTCTTCCGATTTTGTGAGGTGTCTTGACGCTGTGCGCTGAGGCGGATACAGTCAAAAATAGTGTAAATTCGGAGGAGTTGCGCGTGTTATGTTCCTTGTTCTTTCTGCGAGAGCATGAGAAAGAGGGCGTCACCGCTGGAGGGAAGGACTGACCGGTTGTTGCACGTCACACTCCCGGAACAGAAAATTTTCCATACAGGAGGAAGGCATGAAGCTGAACTATATGTACGATATGAATACGCGGCAGATTCAGGAGATCGCCCGGAAAACCGATATTGTCTTTCTTCCTGTGGGACCGACGGAAGTCCATTCTCAGCATCTTCCTCTGGGAACCGATATGGAAAGTGCGCTCGACGTCTGCGAGAGGGCGGCGGTAAAACTGGCCGCCCTGGGTATCGAAGCGCTGATTGCTCCGCCCGTCAACTATGCGCTGGCCGACGGGTTGAACTGCTTTTTCGGCAACGTCACATTGCGATATGAAACCGTGGTGTCCGTTGTGGAGGACGTGTGTGTCGGACTCGGCAAATGGGGACTCAAGCATGTCATCATCATGTGCGGCCATGCGGAACCTCGCAACACGCAGGCTCTGAAGGAAGCGGCTGAGCACGCCATGAAGCGGGACCCCAGTCTTCATGTGGAACTTTCCGACTGGCTGCTCGGCTCGGGCATTCTTGATCTTCTGAAATGCGAGCATCCGGAGTGGGACATTCATGCCGGGGAAAGCGAAACCGCACTTATGCTGAACCGGCATCCGGAACTTGTGGATACCGAAATACTGAAAAATCTGGAACCCAACTGGGAAGGGGAGTTCTTCTTCGACAGACTGGCTGCGGGCAATGATTTCATCGGTTGCCGCGCGTATCTGGCGTATCTTGGCGATCCTCGCATAGCCACGGCCGAAACAGGGGAAAAGGTATACGAACGATACGCCGAACATGTGGTGGAAGAAATACTGCAGGCTCGCCGCTCTGCTGCCGACAAAGACAATTGAGTGTGAGACATCACCTGACATGCATTGCTTCCCGTTACATCGATCCTGACGTCCGCGAGGCGCATAAGGTAACGGGAAGGATGCGAAATCGGTGATCTCTGTCCCGCGTCGTCAGGTTTTTCCATGGAAGGCCCGGATATGTCCCCAAAAAACGTTGAAGAGCGGCGTATAATCTGCTAGTCTCGTCAAAATCTGAAGAATAGTCTGCGGATCTCGGAAGGGGAGGCAAGTGTCTGCTCTGTGAGGGGTCCGCAGCGCGCCGTCCGCTCCGTATCAGGGCGAGCTGCGCGGTATTTTCGCACTTCCTGCGGGAAGTGCCATAACCCGGGGGATATATGGAACCTTATTATGCTGGATGGATGTCGCTTCTGCCACCTGTGACGGCCATCGTCCTGGCACTGATTACCAAGGAAGTGATTTCGTCCCTGCTCATCGGTATTCTGACCGGCACGTTTATTTATTCCGTAGGGACGGGGGCCGACTTCGTGGTCATGAATACCATCGAGTCGGCTTTCGCCATCATGGGTAAGCGTCTCAATTTCGATATCGTGATGTTCTGCTCGGCGCTGGGAGCTCTGGTGTATGTCATCTCCATGGCCGGCGGTTCCCGTGCCTACGGCCGCTGGGCCACTTCTCGCATCAAGAGTCGTCGAACGGCCATGCTGTCCACCTGCGGTCTGGGCGGTCTCATCTTCATTGACGACTATTTCAACTGCCTCACCGTCGGTACGGTCATGAAACCGGTGACCGATACCTACAAGATTTCCCGCGCAAAGCTGGCCTACATCATTGATGCTACGGCCGCTCCCGTGTGCATCATCGCGCCGATTTCCAGCTGGGCTGCCGCCGTGGGCAGCAATCTGAAGTCCACCGGTGCCTTCGACAGCGAAATTGCCGCCTTCATTGCGGCCATTCCGTATAATTTTTATTCGCTCCTTTCCCTGACACTCGTGGTGCTCCTCTGCCTGTTCAAGTGGGATTTCGGCCCCATGCGTGCGGCGGAAAAGAGAGCGGAGCACGGAGATCTCGGCGTCATGGCGCAGAAGTCGGAAATCGGCCTGGAAACCAAGAACGGCCATGTATTCGACATGCTCATCCCCATCGGCAGCCTTATCGTATTTGCCGTGCTTGCCATGATGTACAGCGGCGGTTACTGGGGGTCCGATCCCGCCTATCATGAATTCCGCGCCGCACTCGGCAACTGCAACGCTTCACCCGCACTGGTGTGGGCTTCCTTCGGCGGTCTTGTGGTCGCTTTGCTGCTGTATGTTCCGCGTCGTCTCATGAGTCTTTCCGAATTCATGCACGGCGCAGTGGAAGGCATGAAGGCCATGCTCACCGCCAATCTCATCCTCGTGCTCGCATGGGGGATCAGCGGTGTGTGTCAGGACATGCTTCAGACCAACAAGTTCGTGGAATCGCTGGTCACGAGCGGCAACATGATGGGCGGCATGCTGCCCTTCCTCATCTTCATTATTGCGGGCTTCCTGAGCTTTTCCACCGGTACGGCATGGGGCTCCTTCGGTATTCTCATTCCGCTGGTCGTCCCCGTGGCACAGGCCATCTGCCCTGAGCTGCTCGTGGTTTCCCTCTCTGCAACGCTGGCAGGCAGCGTATTCGGAGACCACTGTTCGCCGATTTCCGATACCACCATTCTTTCCAGCGCGGGCGCAGGATGCAGCCACATCGAGCATGTGTCCACACAGCTTCCCTATGCGCTGCTGGCTGCCGGCTGCAGTGCGGTGGGCTATCTTGTGGCGGGGTTCGTCAGCTCGAGTCCCTGGGTATGTCTGCTGGTGAGCGGTGTCCTGCTGGTTGTGTTCCTACTCATTCTGAACGCCCTGCACAACAGAAGAGACGCAAGAGCGGCCTAGCGCATCCGTTTTTCTTCTTTGAATAGGAAATCCCCGTGCGGAATATCCGTACGGGGATTTTTCGTGAAAAGCGCTGTGCTGCGGAATACGTCCGGCGCGGCAGGAGGCGGAATTCAGTCATCGAGACTGCGTTTCAGATAGATCATGTCGGTAAGAACCTTGCCGTCTTCTACGATGGGATGATCGTAGTTTCTGACGAAAAAGTCTTTTTCCACATGAGAGAAAGTGAAGCCGCAGGAACGGTAGAAGCCCAGCGTTGCCTTGCTCTCCCCCGTGCCTACCTGCATGATTCCGTTGCCTCGGTAGCGGTTCAGAAGAAATTTGATCATGGTTCTGCCGAGTCCCTGCCTCCGCAGTTCCGGGGCTACGGCAATATTCTTGAGCTCGTACAGAGCGTCATTTTCCTTTGTGACTACGGCGGCGGCTACGGCTTCATCCTTTTCGTCGAAGGCCACGAAAAGTTCGCCGCGATCAAGATAGCGGTCTATCATGTCCTCCTGCTCGTCGGCCTCCAGAAGCAGGGGCAGGAAGCGCTTTTTGTGGTATTCTATGGGGAGTATGATCATGGAAACTCCATGGCAGCAAAAGGGCGCATCCCTTTGACTGCGCCCCTTTACGGGTGCGGACCGATCCGCGGATTTCCCGGTCGGTTATTTGTTGTAGCTTTCCCAGTAGGAAGCCATACGTTCCTTGGCATGCTTCATGCGTTCACGGAGAATGAGGCGATAGGCCTCCACGCTGCCGCCGATATCCTGCATGGACCCGCGGGCGACGCCGCTGTCTACGGCGGCCTTGGCCACGGCAGGGGCCACCCACTCAATGATACGAGGATCGAGGGGCATGGGGATGATGTATTCCGGACCGAAGGTGAAGTTGCGGCCATGATAGGCGGCACGCACGTCGTCGGGCACAGGCTCGAGAGCCAGATCGGCCAGGGCGCGGGCAGCGGCGATTTTCATTTCCTCGTTGATTTTGCTTGCACGCACATCGAGAGCCCCGCGGAAGATGAAGGGGAATCCCGATACGTTGTTCACCTGATTGGGGCAGTCGGAGCGGCCCGTACCCATGATGGCATCGGGACGCACGGCCTTGGCTTCCTCGTAGCCGATTTCGGGTATGGGGTTGGCGCAGGCGAAGATCACGGGGTGAGGAGCCATGCCTTTCAGCATGTCGGCTTTGAGAGTACCGGGACCGGACAGTCCGAGGAACAGGTTGGCACCGTTCAGGGCTGCGTAGAGCGTATCGTCGATGGAGGCGCCGGGTTCGGGTTCGGCCTGGGCAAAGGTCATCTGCACATCCGAAAGATCAGTGCGGCCCGTGTGGATGAGCCCTTTGATATCGAACATGGAGATGTTTTCCTTCTTCACGCCCATGGAGGCGTAGAAGCGTGCACAGGCCATGCCTGCGGCACCCGCTCCCATGACCACGATCTTCATGTCTTCGATGGCCCGCTTCGTGATGCGTGAGGCGTTCATGAGCGCCGCACCGGTAATCACGGCCGTGCCGTGCTGGTCGTCGTGGAACACGGGAATGTTCATGGCCTTTTTCAGGGTTTCCTCGATGTAGAAGCATTCCGGTCCGCGGATGTCTTCGAGGTTGATGCCGCCGAACGTAGGCTCGAGGGACTTCACGATGTCGATGAGGCGGTCGGGGTCGGAACAGTCGAGTTCGAGATCGAAGGCATCAACGTCGGCAAACAGTTTGAACAGCATGCTCTTGCCTTCCATGACGGGTTTGCCTGCCAGAGGGCCTATGTTGCCGAGTCCGAGCACGGCGGTGCCGTTGGTGACCACGGCCACCAGATTGCTGCGTCCGGTAAGTGTGGCGGCTGTGGCTTCATCGGCCACGATGTCGCGGCAGGCATCGGCCACGCCGGGGCTGTAGGCAAGGGTGAGGTCGTCCTGTGTGGTGGCCTTCTTGCTGGGCATGACTTCTATTTTGCCGGGACGGGGCAGGCCGTGATAGCGGCGCACGTCTTCCTTGGTGTAGCTCATGAATATGATCCTTTGGTTATTTTGAGAGAATATCTTTCATCACGGCGAGAGCGGCGCTCATGGCTTCGGCATTGGCCTGCGTGCCCATGTGCCCCATGCGGAAAACCTTGCCTGCCAGAGGTCCCAGGCTGCCGCCCACATACAGACCGCGTTCGGCAAGGGCGGTGCGCCAGTTGTTCCACTGCCAGCCTTCCGGGACGCGGATGGCGGTGACGGTGGGGGAGTTCACGGCATCTTCGGCAGGCCACAGCGAGAGACCGAGGGCTTTTACGCCTTCACGGCACTGACGTGCCACGGCTTCGTGACGGGCAAACACGTTATCCAGTCCTTCTTTTTCCAGAGCGGAAAGAGAGGCGTCCAGTGCGGCTACGCCCCACCAGTTGGGAGTATAGGGGAAGCGCATGACATCCTCGATGGCATGATCGAAGGGACGTATGGCGTCATATCCGGCGTAGTTCACTTCGCGCACACGTTCCCAGGCGGCTTCGCTGACGCTCATGAAACTCATGTCGGGCGGGCAGGCCAGACATTTCTGAGAGCCGCCGAGTACGCAGTCGGCGTGCCATGCGTCGGCATGTACGGGGGCGCCGCCGGCACTGGCCACGGTGTCCACCACCAGGAAGGGGACTCCCAGATCCTTTTTCAGACAACCGAGCTCTTCCAGCGGATTCAGGGTGCCTGAAGGCGTCTCACAGTGGACGGCCGTCATGAGAACAGGATGATGTCTGCGTACGGCGTCCTTCACTTTTTCCAGGGTGTCGGCTGAAATGGTTCTGTCGTAAGGCTCGGAAACACGTACGGCCTTGCAGCCGATAACTTCCGCCATATCGGCAAAGCCGTCGCCGAATACGCCCGTGCCTACCGTAAGCACGGTGTCGCCGGGCTTGAGCAGGCTCTTCAGCGCACCCCACAGAACCAGCATGCCCTCGCCGGTACCCATGAGCACATCTTCCTTGGTGTCCAGCACCTTCTGAAGGCGAGTCCGCACCGATTTGTAAAGTTCGAGATATTCCGTCCCCATGCGGGGAGGGGCGTAGTCTCTGGAAAGAGCGCGGGCAACATCAGGATGAACGGAAACGGGGCCGGGATAAAAAGGCATGGCCGCATAGGGCTTGAAGCTGTTCATGGCAGAGCGGAAAGCGCAGTGACAGACGGAGAAGACGCTTTTCCGCAGTGGTTGCCTTCTCCGTCTCCTCCTTTCGGGAGAAGAAAAGAGCGGACAGAATTTATCCGTCCGTGAAACATATAAAACTTTTTGTGGAAAAGCCCCTGTTATGTCAAGGCCCCTCCACACCGCTCAGACGGGAGAAATACGGAGGGATTCTCCTGCTGCACCGTTATTCGGGGAAATCTGACGATGTCTTTTTTTGTCCCTTGCGAAAAATGGTTGTTCACGATGCATTGAACAGGAAAATAGGGGGTACATCCAGAGCGCGGGAATAAACGAAAAACACGGTCTGTCTGTGACGGACCGTGTTTTCCCAAAATCTTCGTGCTTGTCGGAACTCAAGCAACGAAAACAGGCAGCTCGGGAGGGATTTTCTCTCCGGTATCTTTTCCGTCTTTACAGCGGGGCGTGCTGGTTATGGGTTCCGAGCGCACGGGTGAGCTTGTCTCCGGCAAGGAAAAGCCTGCCTTCGTCGAAGGCACGACCCATGAGCTGGATTCCTACGGGGAGGCCTCCGCCGAATCAGACAGGAAGGGACCGACCGGGCAGACCGGCTAGGGTGAGA
>JAXVQY010000170.1:0-1819 GCA_037303805.1 bacterium
TCCGTACACGAGCACGAGCTCCGCACCGGCTTCGCGTGCATCCCGGACGGCAGCGGGTATCAACGCAGGCGGCACATGTCTGAGCTCAATGCCCAGACATGCCTCTACATCGGCATAAAGGCTGTATCTGCGGACCTGTTCCGCCATTCCGGCCACCTGTGAAAGATGACAACCGTCACCAGGAAGCACAAGATTGATGAACCGCAATCCGGCCAGAGCGGCGTATCGCAAGGCAGAGGCAACGTTCAGCCCATCTCCGCCTTCAGCGGTAAGAATTATATGAAAATCCGTCATGGCAACTCCCGCCACAAGCATACGGATGAAGCCTAAAAATGCAAAGAAAAGATTTTTCCGCCCCCGCCCGCATTTGCGCTTGTAAAGGGAATGATGTATGCTGACACACCATTCAATCGACCATACTGAGGGACATCATGACCAAAGAAAAAAAGTATTCCACTCTTCCTGCCGAAGAAAAGGCTCCCATCATACAGAACTGGCTGGCTGAACACAAAGCTCGTGATCTGGCCGTGTTTCGTCTGCCCGAGGGCAATCCTCTTGCCGACATCGTCGTTATAGCCTCGGCCTCTTCTGCACGGCATGCCCGCAGCCTTGCCGACGGCCTTTCGGAAATGTGCAAACAGGAGAAATTCGAAATTCTCCGCACAGAGGGTTACCAGGAAGGACAGTGGGTGCTGGTGGACCTCAATGATATCATCGTTCATATCTTTCAGGAACCGGTCAGAGAGCTTTATCATCTGGAAGCTCTCTGGTCCGGAGCCGAAAAGCTGCCTGCCACAGCAGCTGAAGGAAAGGAGAATAATTGATGCCCAAAGTAAAACCCACACTGTTTCTTATCCTCGACGGTTACGGACTTGCTCCGGCCGGCCCTGGAAATGCCGCCAGCCTGGCGCATACCCCCACGCTTGATCGACTTTTTTCCATGCCCGAGATGGGACGCCTGGATGCCTCCGGCCGTCAGGTAGGTCTTCCTGCCGGGTTCATAGGAAACTCGGAAGTGGGGCACCTGAATATCGGTGCCGGACGCATCGTTTATCAGGATATGACCCGTATAGACATGGCTGTGGAAAACGGCGATCTGTTCCGCAATCCCGTTCTTCTCGATCTGTGCGAAAAAATCCGTGCCAGAGGCGGACGTATACACTTCTGCGGACTTCTCTCCGACGGCGGAGTGCACAGCCATATCAATCACCTGTTCGCCCTTCTGGAAATGGCACAGAAAGAGGGAATACCTGCGCTTGTCCATGCCTTCCTTGATGGACGTGATACTCCCCCCTGCTCCGCCGTCGACTATGTAGCGCAGCTTGAGCCTGTTCTCGCCAAAACAGGTGCAAAACTTGCCGACATGGTGGGCCGTTTTTATGTCATGGACCGCGACAAGCATTGGGAAAGAGTGGAACAGGCCTGGAACATGCTGATCCACGGTAAGGGACAGCGCATCACCGATGCCGTTGAAGCTCTCCGCGCCGCCTACGCGGGAGGAGAAACCGACGAATTTCTGAAGCCGCGGATTCTGCTGGATCCGTCCGAGTCCGTCATCCGTGACGGGGACGGCGTTTTCTGCTTCAACTTCCGAGCCGACCGCGGACGGGAACTGGTACGGGCTCTGACTGATCCCGACTTTACCGGCTTCGACCGCGGTACCATACCCGACATGGCAGGCGTAGCATCCATGACGTCTTATGAATCCACGCTCACTGCGCCTGTCGCCTTCACGAAGGACAATCTCGACAAAACCATGGGTGAAATTGTCTCTTCCATGGGATTGCATCAGCTGCGCATAGCAGAAACGGAAAAATAT
>JAXVQY010000171.1:0-5274 GCA_037303805.1 bacterium
GCCAATTCGCTGGCTCTTGATGCCATCATTGCCCATGTTGATGTACTTCGTCGGCAGCAGATCTATCAGCTTGCGCAGGCCAATGTGGCTCGGCATGAGGAAATCCTTGAAAAGGCTCGTGCTCGTGAAGCTCAGGGGGTGGATACCATGGCCGATGTTTCGCAGGCGCAGAGCCGCCTGGCACGGGCTCATTCCACGTTGACCGAGGCTCGCGCGTCTCTTCGTATAGGAGAAGATACCTATACTCGTCTGACTCAGCATTCGGCCATGTCTCTGGGACCTGTGAATATGCCGTCTGAAATGTTCAAGGGGCCGGAGGAAGTTCTCAAGGCAGCCCAGAAGGGGAATCCCAAAGTTGCAGCCTATCTTGAGGATGTAAAGGCCGCCACGGCGGTGAGGGAACAGGTTCATTCCGCGTACAGCCCGTCTCTCAGTCTTGAAGCAGGACCTTCCTACTCTGATCGTGACGGCAAAAGTGAGCTGTGGACCGCAGAAGTGGGTGTTGCCGCAGTCGTCCGCTGGAACCTGTTCAACAGCGGTGCTGATGTCGCCGAGAGCAAGGCTGCTGCCGCCCGTATCCGTCAGAGCCGCAGGGTGCTTTATGACTACATGGATGATTTGAAGCTCAGTGTTGAGCAGAGCTGGACGGAATTTCTTTCTGCCCAGAAGCAGCTTGAATTCTATCGCGAAGCGATTGAATACAACAAGACGACGCGCAATGCCTATGAAGAACAATTCGTTATGGGAGAACGCAGTCTTCTTGACGTGCTGGATGCCGAAAACGAGTTGTTTAATTCTTCCACACAGGCTGCTACAGCACTCGGTAACACGCTTATTGCCGCGTATCGAATGAAGGCTCTTGCAGGCAATCTGCTTCCCGCCTTTGATATCAGTACGGATATGCTCAAGACTACACCGCATGATCACGAACCTCTGGATAGCGTGACAATGCCGAACTAGCATGACATATACAACAGACCGGGACTGCGCAAGTTGCCGGTCTGTTGTATATGGAGCGGAAAGTTTTCCGGCATGAAATTCGTCGAAGGTTCTGGATAGTCATGAGTAGCAAGGCTGACAGCGTACATGCAGAATACTGGGTTCAGGCAATACAGTGCCTTGGGTGTATCCTGGTAGTTCTGCTGACACTGGTCGATCCGGTTCAAGCAAAACCTCGTCTGTTCGGCACCGTCGAATTTCAGATGGACTTGAAAAAGCAGCAGAACTGGCTTTCCGCAATAGAAAGAAATCGAAAAAATCCCATTTTTTTTGACGAGAAGCGTTTTAATACCTCGACGCTCTGGAAGGATCTCAAACGAAAGGCGGTCAGTCAGCCGCTTATTAAGCAGCTTGATATTGTTAACCGTTTTTGGAACTTATGGCCGTATCGTACAGATCCGGAAGTATATAAAAAACCGGATTACTGGGCAGCTCCCTATCAGTTTTTGGCAAAATCCGGTGACTGCGAAGATTATTGTATCGTTAAGTATTTTACTCTGAAAGAACTCGGTCTTTCCGTTGATGATATGCGTATCGTTGTCGTAAGAGAAACCATTCGGAATATAGGGCATGCCATTCTTGCAGTATATGACGGCGATAATATTTATATCTTGGATAATTTGTCCGATGCCGTACGACCGGCGGAACGAGTACGTAACTATGTACCGCAATTTTCGGTCAATGAAAAACATCGTTGGGTTCATGTGAAGGCACGTTAACGGAGTTATTCCGGCGTTGACGATTGGCGGCATACAATGCAGTATCCCCTGAATGGAGGAACAAGATGAACAGTTGTGAGAACGCCAGTTATTCTGGCTATTCCAAAAAATCGGCTTTCGTAGCCGGTATATGCCTTGCACTCGTCTCCGGGGGGATCACTCTTTTTTTGTGTTTCTCACAACTGGAAGATCGTCGCAGCGAGGTTTTGCAGCATTACGCACAAATTGTAAGCTCATGGCTTGATGATGCAGGACAGGCTGTTGATATCTGGAATTCCGACATGAAAAAACTCCGGCTCAGAGTAAGCGAGTCGGAAACTTATCGCCTTTTTTCTTCTGATTTATTCGGATTGGACAGACTGGTAACGGGAGCCATCAACAGTGCAGCCGATCAGGGGATCAAATTGTCCGGTCCGGCGGCCGTGCTGTCGGAGGAAGTCCCTGCCATACGGCGTGTTCTTCAGGATTTTATGAATTATAACGGGTTGATGGATGCCAGGCTGGTCAATAGAGAAGGGCAGACTATTCTTTCCGCTTTGAGTACACCGATTCCGTTGACTGATACGCAAAGTGAAGCCGCCCGAAAAACCATGGAGACAGGCAAAACGGTATTTCTCCCCGTGCGGGGAAGTGTTAATGGCCTTGTACTTGATGTTTTTGAACCTGTTTTCGATCTTGATTCTCCAGATAAATGTGTGGCCGTGTTTATGTCTTCTACTCCGGTTCTCAGTAAAGTGGCGCAATTTACTGGACGGCCAAAGCAGAATGACATGTCTTCAGCGTTTATGCTTCAGCATGACGGGAATACTTGGGATCTGATGCAGGTTCCAGCTCCGGTTTCTTTACCTGAGGAATTAAAGAATGCACTGAATGCAGCACAGGGCAAACTCCCCTTCGTTTTAAGAAAAAGTGTTTCCGAGACTGGCGGTATGGTATACTCCATGTCTATTTTTCTTCCTGCTTTGGACTGGAGTCTTGTGTATGAGACCCCCGAGGCCGTCATGAACAGAATGGTCTTTAAAGCAGAGCTTCCTGTGTATGTCGTTGGTTTTCTGGGCTGGCTGAGCTTCATGCTTTTAAGTGGTCTCCTGTGGTGGATGAGTTTTGGACGCCATCAGCGTTCTGTTGCGTCGGAACTTCAGCGGCTTCATCAGATTGTTTCCCGGCAGAAGGAACTTTTGGACAGCGTCAATATTTCTCTTGATATCGGTCTTTTCATGGCAGATGTGAAAGGCCAGATTCGCGTTTGCAATCCTGCACTTTCCGGTATTCTCGGTAAGGATCAGAAAGAAATCAATGAACAGACTCTATTCACCTGCTTCCCTATGGAAGCGGCATCCACGCTTCTTGATCACATTCGTCAGGTGGCGATTAATAATAAAGAAGAAGGTTGTGAAGTTTATATGGAGCATGACGGAGAAAAGCGCCTTTATCGTGTAACCTTCTTTCCTTTTCTTGATGCCAGTGAGGAACATCTGCGTACTAGTATTCGTGGTGCCGTAGTCACCATGAAGGATATTACTGAGTTCCGACGTCAGAGCGAGCGCATGAGACAGCGGCAGAAAAGTCTCATTGAAGTTTTTACCAGAGCAGAAGAAAGTGTGGATCCCTATCTGGCCGGACACTCACAACGCATGGCCAGACTTGGCGAGCTGTTGGCTGCTGATATGGGACTGTCGGAAGACGGAAAAAATACGGTGGTCATGGGGGCGATGCTTTCCCAGATAGGAAAATTGTTTATTCCTCGTGAGCTGCTTACCAAGAAAGGAAAACTGACTCCGGAAGAACTCGAACAGGTGCATCAGGCTCCCGATCATGCGTTCCGTCTGATGGAAAACGTTGACTTCGATCTGCCCATCGCGAGAGCCCTGCATGAAATGTATGAGAACATGGATGGTTCGGGATATCCCCGTCGTATGAAGGGCGAGGAAATTCTTCCCGAGGCCCGGGTGCTGGCCGTGCTCAATGCTTTCTGTGCCATGGTAAGTTCACGATCCTACCGTAAGGGCATGGATGAAAAAGAGGCCGTGAGCGAACTGATAAATAATGCGCATTTTGATCAGACCGTAGTGGAACACCTGAAAAACATTCTGAAGACGCCGGAAGGAATACTGGCGGCACGCTCCTGACAAAAAGGTCTTTCCGGGAGACGGATTCCCCGGAAAGACCTTTTCCTTATGGTCGTTGTATCCTGACGTCGGACGATGCCAAGCTGCGCCATGCCTTCCGGAGCGCGGCAGAGCAGAAAGCAGGTGTGGAGAGCCCGGCGTTTTTGCTGCATTCGTTTGGAGCGATGCTACTCCGAGCTGGTCACGATGCGGTTTCGACCGGCGTTTTTGCCGAGATACATACGTTTGTCGGCCAGTTTGAACAGGGTTTCACGGTGAGGGTGGCCCAGCTTTTTTTTTACTTCACTCATGCAGGCACAGCCGATGGTGAAGCTGAAGGGAACGAGGTGTCCATCACCGAGCACAATGTTTTTCCGCATGGAACTTGAGAGTGAGATGATGCGCTCACAGAACTGTTTATAGCTTTCCGCCATGGAAATAATGATGAATTCATCGCCTCCGTAGCGAGTGATGAAACTGTGATGCTGATAATCAAAGTATTTGAGCCAGAACTGGCTGAAACTTTTCAGAACATCATCACCTATATCATGGCCGTATTTATCATTGATGTGTTTAAAGTTATCCACATCCATCAGAGCAATGCAAAGTTCCTGCTGCTGTTCCGTTTCCAGCATATAGTTCTCAAAATAGGTATCCATATAATGGCGACTGTAGCATCCTGTAAGAGGATCCCTGATAAGACGGGAATTTTCTTCCTGCAGACGCCGTATTTCAACCAGAACATGTTCATTACGTCCGAGTCCAGATATGTCAGTAAGCTCGGTAATCATTTCCATCGTGAAAATTTTTCCTTCAAGACTGATATATTTGGCGATGACGATAAAGATATGGCCATCCATGGATTCCAGTTTGGTGCACTGCCCCTGAGAATCCAGAACCTGCCGTGAAATGCAGTATTTACAACAGCATTTACGATTCCAGAAGCTGTAGCACAGCGTATCGGTCGTCAGTTTGTTGTCTTTAATATAATACGTCAGACAATTTTCTGGAGAAACAAGCCGGATAATATGAAAGGTATGTCGAAGTATCTCGACTTCTTTACAAAACTCGGGAAACGTATATATATGTTTTACTGACAGATCACTCATGCGCATATTCCTTCCAGCCTCGGAATGATGATTGCACGATGGCATATAAAATATTTTCCGTCAATCAGACTGTTGTGTGAAATGGAAAAATTAATGATACATATATTTTTCATAAAATAATATTACATGTTTAATTGGAATTGTGTTTTTTATTATGATTTATATATCTTGTTGCAAAAATAAAAAGATAAGTAATATCATTTTTTTTAATTTTATAATTTTTATATGTAATATACAATAGAGATATTGATATTTAATATATTTGTAATATACAATAAGTATTTAAATATGTTGAACCGTTTGACAGATAAAATGAAGTACTTCATAAGTAGACTTATC
>JAXVQY010000172.1:0-1884 GCA_037303805.1 bacterium
GTGGTTTTCTGTTTCGGTCGCTTTCGCTCCCTCAACCGCCTGAAGGCCTTAACCAAAAAAGGCAGCAGGACTTCCGTCTGCTGCCTTTTTCAAGATATGGAGAAATCCGTCGCGCTAAGCGACTTCCTCGGCTTTTTCCTCTGTCGGTGCGTGATGAATGGGAGCTTTGAACTGCATATTGTACAGGGTACGGTACTGACCGCCGGGAATAGCCATAAGTTCCTCGTGAGTACCGAGCTCCGCGAGGTGGCCTTCATTGATGACGGCGATGCGGTTGGCATTTTTCACCGTGGAAAGGCGGTGAGCGATGACAAACACTGTTTTATCACGCATGAGGTTGTCGATGGCCCGCTGCACGATTTCTTCCGACTTGTTGTCCAGCGCAGACGTGGCTTCATCCAGAATAACTATGGGCGCATTCTTGAGGAAGGCCCGGGCAATGGCCACTCGCTGTTTCTGTCCGCCCGAAAGCAGAATTCCGCGCTCACCGATATAGGTATCCACGCCCTTTTCCAAGGAAGCAATAAACTCACTCAGACAGGCACTGTGCAATGCCTGCTCCACATCCTTGTCCGTAGCGGAAGGATTACCGAGCAAGATGTTTTCCTTGATGGTTCCGTCGAACAGGAAGTTGTCCTGAAACACCACGGCAATATGCTGGCGCAGATCGTTGAGGCCGAAATCACGGATATCCGTCCCGTCGACCTTGATGCAACCTTTCGTCACATCATAGAAGCGGGGAAGCAGGCTGACCAGCGTACTCTTTCCTCCGCCGGAATTACCCACCAAGGCAAGCATTTCGCCCACGCGCACATCAAGATTGATGTCGTGCAGCACTTCCACACCCTTGTTGTATTCAAAGCAGACATGCTCGAAGGTCACGCCGTGCTTCACAGCCGGGAGGGGTACGGTTTTCTGCTTTTCCTGCAGAGACGAGGGGCGTTCAAGTATGGTGAACACACGCTCAATGGCCAGAAACGACTGCTGCACCGATACCGCCACGTTGGTGATATTCTTGAGCGGGGTGTACAGCATGAGCAACGCGGTAATGAACGATACGAAGTTACCGGCGGAAATATCCCCCTGCACAATAAGCCAGCTGCCCATGGCAATAGCAAGACCGAGACCGATGGAAATGACGAAATGCATGAACGGCGTGATCCACGCGGTCCGGCGAGTCATGGCCACAGTAAGAGTAAACACGTCGTTCAGAAGGCCGTTGAAACGGCTCTTCTGGCGATCCTGAAGATTGTACGCCGCAATGGTACGGTTGCCCGCAAACGTTTCGTTATAGGTGGTATTGAGCTGGAACATGCAGCTGTTGTTGCGGGAAACCAGCGTGGTAAGCAGCTTCTTCACCTTGGTGAGCGGAGCCACGGCCACCACGAGAATGACTATGGCCAGAATGGAAAGCTGCCAGGAATTGTAAAAAAGGACACCGATGAGGGCAATGGAAGAGCATATTCTGGTAAGAAAGCTCTTCAGATTTCCGAGCAGACCGGAACAGGCGAGCTCCGCGTCGGAATTGAAGCGGAACAGCACTTCACCGGAAGTGGTCTTATCAAAGTAGGAAGGCTCGATTTCCACGAGTTTTTCGTAAAGCCGGGCCTTGAGTCCCAATGTGAGCTTTCCGCCTACCCAGGCGTTGAGATACGCGCCGCCGAAATTCAGAAGACCCTGCACCGTGGTGAATCCCACAATGAGAATGGGAATGTACCAGGGCGACTCCATGCTCTTCCCCACCACCACGACGTCGGTATACGGCTTGAGGAACAGAGCAATAACGGCATCAAGGCTGCCGACGGGCACGCATATAAGCAAAGAAAGCAGAGCCATGGGCCAGAACGGCTTTATAAAAGGCCACATCCGTCGGTAGTTCACGAC
>JAXVQY010000173.1:0-2491 GCA_037303805.1 bacterium
CACCATGACGGGGTAGGGATGCGGGCCCACGGCGGAACCGAGCACATAGAACATGTCGGGTTCCTTCACGAAGCAGTCCAGTGCTTCATCCACGGCTTCCTTGAGGGTACGCTGTCCGCTCATGGCCGCGCGCACTTCCGCACCCATCATGCGCATGCGGAACACGTTGAGCGCCTGGCGATGCATGTCCTCTTCGCCCATGTACACAATGCATTCCATACCGAACAGCGCCGCGGTCGCGGCCGTGGCCACGCCGTGCTGTCCCGCACCGGTTTCCGCCACGAGGCGTTTCTTCCCCATGCGTTTGGCCAGAAGTACCTGTCCCAGCGTATTGTTGATCTTATGCGCTCCGAGATGATTCAGGTCTTCGCGCTTCAGATAGATCTGTGCGCCGCCGAGTTCACGACTCAGATTACGGCAATGGAAAATGGGAGAAGGACGCCCGCAGTAATGCGTGAAGAGATCGGCCAGCTCGGCCTTGAACTCGGGGTCGTCGCGATATTTGAGGAAGGCTTCGTTGACCTCATTCAGCACCTTCTTGAGGGGCTCAGGGACGAACTGACCGCCGTAAGGACCGAAGAAACCGGTTTCAAAGGCTTTGGCACAGGTCTTGCTGGATTCGGAAACGCTCATGACTGACTCCTTCTGGGTGGAGCCCGGCCTTCCTGTTCCGGCTGTAAAAAAAACCGCGGCCGTTGCTCCGACCGCGGTTCATATGCTGCTCTAAAGAATACTCCAGAACCCGGCCCCTTTAGCAGGGCCACCACCACATGCAGGAAAGAGTTCTGGAAGAGTTCGTGTTCATGGAGAGAGCTTAAACAAAAAAGGCTGATTCTGTCAAGAGGAAAGGAGCGACTTCATCCCGGGAGACACGGCTATCCTGCCGCTTTACACTCCTCTGTACCGGTACCATGCCGCGCAGCTGCCCTCCGTGGAAACCATGCACGGTCCGGTGGGATTCTGAGGCGTACATACCTTTCCGAAAAGCGGACACTTGTCCGGAGTGAGTGCTCCGCGCAGAATGTCGCCGCAGCGGCAGCCGGGAATATGTCCCGTCTCTCCGAGTTCCAGGGCGAGTCTGTCCATGGCATCGAAGGCCTTCCACTCGTCGCGCAGCACAAGACCGCTGTCCGGAATGGTGCCGAGGCCGCGCCAACGGGCATCGGAAACACGAAATACCGTCTCCATGATACGTCTGGCCTGTGGACTGCCCTCCCGGCTCACGGCCCGCACATAGGTGTTGCCGACCTCCGGCTTTCCCCGTCGCAGCATGTCCAGCATGAGACACAACGCGGAAAGAATGTCCGCAGGCTCGAACCCTCCCACGACGGAAGGTCTGCCGAACTCCTTCGCAAGAAACTCGAAGGGGGCCAGCCCCAGAACCACGGCCACATGACCGGGCAGAAGAAAGGCGTCGATACGATGCGCCGTCCCTGCGTCTCCCTCAAGCAGCGCACGCATGGCCGGAGGCACCAGTTTATTGCAGGGAATGATGCAGAAATTGGAAAGCCCCATCTTTTTCGCAGTCATGACGGCTCCGGCAATGACGGGGGCGGTGGTCTCGAACCCTACGGAGGGGAAGACCACGGTATCGCCGGGATGCTCGGCCGCCATCTTCACGGCGTCCAGCGGTGAATAGACCACCTGAACACGCGCCCCTTCGGCCATGGCGTGCTTGAGGGAGCGGCCGTCCGGCCCGGGAACACGCAGAAGGTCGCCGAACGTAGCGATGATGACCTCCGGCTTTTCCGACGCACGGATAAACATCTCCACCTCGGAGTCATGCGTCACACAGACAGGACATCCCGGTCCGGAAAGATGCTCGAGCCCCTCTGGCAGCAACGAGCGGAGACCGCTGCGAAAAATGGACACCGTATGCGTTCCGCACACTTCCATGAAGCGAACGGGTCTGCCCAGCGCATCCAGCTCATCTTTCAGCCTGTCCAGCAGCGCACGACACAGCGCCGGGTCCTGAAACGAGGAAGAAATATCCATACGGCCTCCTGAAGACATATTCTTCTCTGGGGTAAACGCGACGAGAGCGCCTGTCAACGGCACGGCATCGACACTTCAGGAAATCAACCTCCTTTCAGACAATCGCACAGCAATGCCCGTGGCCGGACCTCCTCCCCCGGGACTTCCGGGGCTCCGCATTTTCGTCCCGGAAACAGCGCACCTCGGCCGTGTCGTCTCCGTACTCGTGCCGCAAGCTCCGGACTTTGCCCGGCACTGCGGAACGCCCGGAAAAAGACCTTGACAAATTAATCATTCGAAGATATTTGATATCGTTCTTTGGCCTAACTTTGTGTTTTTATTTTGGAGGAACACATGCCTACTATTCAGCAGCTTATCCGTATCGAACGGAAGAAGGTGGTGAAGAGAAAGAAGACCCCGGCTCTGCAGGAATGCCCCCAGCGCCGCGGCGTGTGCACCCGTGTGTACACCACCACCCCCAAGAAGCCTAACTCCGCTCTTCGTAAGGTCGCCCGTG
>JAXVQY010000174.1:0-4726 GCA_037303805.1 bacterium
CCGCCTGCATCGAACAGAACTTCGACGAGCACGGCATCATGTTCCCGCCGCAGCTCGCTCCCTTCGACGCGCACATCGTCTGCCTCGATCCGAAGAACGCCGACGTGGCCGCCAAGTGCGACGCCATCGACGCCTTCCTCACCGCACGCGGTCTGGAAACGCTGTACGACGACCGTGAAGAACGCCCCGGCGTGAAGTTCAAGGATGCCGACCTCATCGGTCTGCCCGTGCAGATCACCGTGGGCGGCAAGGGCCTTGCCCAGGGCGTGGTGGAAGTGAAGAACCGCCGTACCGGCGAAAAATCCACGCTCCCCGCCGACAGCTTCGAGCAGGACTTCCCCGCCTGGTATCAGTCCGTGCTGGACAGCTGGAAACGCTGACATGACGCCGCCCGGAATCCGCTTCCGGGCGGCTTTCTCTCTGCCCTCATTCCGGGAACTTCCGCATCTTCGCGCCCCGGCGGTCAGTCCGCCGGAATTCCGACGGGATTTTCCGAAATGCACGGTCTCTTTCCGGAGGAACCCGACATGGATGCCATTCTCAGTGTACGACAGGTGACGGAACGCCTGCGGCAGGCCGTGGAAAGCCGTTTTCCGTACGTGTGGGTCCAGGGGGAAATCACCAACCTTTCCCGACCTTCCTCCGGTCACGTCTACTTTTCCCTGAAGGAAGACGACTGTCTTCTGAACTGCGTCTGGTTCAAAAGGCAGCAGAAGGACGAAACCTTCGATCCCCTCACAGGCGAAGTGTGGGAGGACGGCCCGCGCCCCAGCCTTGCCCGCATCATGGAAAACGGGCAGACGCTCATCTGTGCCGGACGCCTCACCGTATACGGCGCACGCGGTCAGTATCAGATGATCGTCGATCTTGCCCAGACCGCAGGTCTAGGGCTGTGGCATCAGGAATTTGAGGCTCTCAAGCGTCGACTTGCCGCCGAAGGTCTGTTCGACACGGCCAGAAAACGTCCCATTCCCCGCGAACCCCGCCGTGTAGCCGTCATCACCGCTCCCGGCGGCGCCGCCATCCGGGACTTCATCCGCATAAGCAGTACCCGCGGTCTCGGTGCGGAAATACGCATCTATCCCGTGCCCGTGCAGGGCGAAGAAGCACCGCCCCGCATCGTCGAAGCTCTGGACAGGGCCGGGCGCGATGCCTGGGCCGAAGTGGTGGTGCTCATCCGCGGCGGCGGTTCCGTGCAGGATTTGTGGGCCTTCAACGACGAGCGCGTCGCCCGCGCCGTGTACCGCTGCCCCATTCCCGTCCTTGCGGGCATAGGACACGAGATAGATCACAGCATCACCGACTTCACGGCCGACTACTCCGCGGCCACGCCGAGCCATACCGCCCAGCTTCTCTGGCAGGAACGCCACATTCTGGAACAGCATGTGGACGATATGGAAACAGCCCTGCAGAACGCCGTCTTCCGTCGCCTGGATGCGCTCTCCCTCCGTCTCGAACATGCCGCGCGGGCACTCGCCCTGCTCTCCCCCTCGGAACGGCTCCGGCTTCAGAAGGAACGCCTCGACGCTCTGGAACGCCGTATGCGCACGGCTCTGGAAAGCGGTATGGAACGCAAAAGCCGTACGGTGGAACAGCTGCAGACGTCGCTGCGCGGAAAGGACAGACTTCTCGACAGTCTCGGAGCCTCCCTCGATCATCTTGTCCTGCGTCTTGCGGGAGCAGGAGACGAAAACCTCCGGCAGGCGGAAAAAAAGGCGGAACACGCCGCTGCCGCGCTGCGGCCTCTCGGCCGCATGATCGGCCTGAATGAGGAACGGAATCTCACCCGGCTGGAGCTGCGTCTTCAGGCGCTTGACCCCTTCGAACCTCTGCGCAGAGGATACGCCGTAGCCTGTGACGAACACGGCGGCATTCTGCGTTCCGTCACGCAGACGGCGCCCGGCCGCACCCTTTCCGTCATGCTGGCCGACGGTCGCATTCTGGGAACGGTCACGGAAGTGACTCCCTCGGATGCCGCCTCTGGGGAACAACGTTCCTGACCTCTTCTTCCCGCCTCATCACGAATACCTGCGTTCAAGGATGTGTCATGAAACGCCTCTTTCTCGTCATGCTGCTTTTCTTCTCCCTTGCGGAAGTCGTACAGGCGGCGGACTGTTCCGTACCCGCCACGGTGAGCCAGGGACATGCCTTTCCGGTCTCCGTCACGGACGCCGTACCCTTTGATGCCGTTTTTACCTGGCGCGGTGAAACGTTCCGCATACATGCCGTACCCGATGAAGGCCCTCTCGGCCTCTGGAAGGCGGAACTTCTTCTTGCCATGCCCATCGACGCCTCGGGCAGTCATGTTCTTGCTCTCAGCGTCGACGGACAGAAAAAGGATTTCCGCATCAGAGCCGCAACCGTGCCGTGGCCCCGGAGCATTCTGAAGGTGGCTCCCAAATATGTGGAACCGCCCCGCGAAGTGCAGCAGCAGATCGCCCGCGACGGCAAACGCAGCCGCGAGGCACTTTCCGTACGCACGGAAAAACGCTGGACGCTGCCCCTTGAACGACCGGTCCCGGGCGGCGTGACCAGTCCCTTCGGCGGTCGCCGTGTCTTCAACGGCAAGCCCCGTGCCCCGCACAAGGGCACGGACATGCGCAGCCCCGAAGGGGCCAGAGTCATGGCCGTGGCCGACGGAACCGTCGTTCTTGCCGAACCGCAGTATTTCGGCGGCAATACCGTGTACATCGACCACGGTCAGGGCGTCATAAGCACCTATGCCCACCTTTCGGCCTTTGACGTGAAGACCGGACAAAGCGTAAGAAGAGGACAGGTCATAGGAAGATCCGGTTCCACGGGTCGTGTGACGGGACCGCATCTGCACCTCGGATTTCTGGTACAGGGCGTGGCCGTCGACGCCATGCCGCTGTTTCAGGACCCTCCGCAGCTTGTAGGCGGCCCTACCCGCAGCATTTTCGACAAGGAACAAAAGGCCGGAAAAAACCGGAGTAACCGATGAAGAAGAAAGAACCCACATTTGAAGAACGCCTGGCAAGGCTTCAGGCCATTGTCACCGCGCTGGAAGCCGGCAGCAGCCCGCTGGAAGAGAGCGTGGCCCTGTACAAGGAAGGTCTCGCCCATGCCGCCGCCTGCCGCGAACAGCTGGAAAAGGCCCGTCACGACATACGCCTGTGCACGGAAAACGGCACGGAGCCCTTTGACGCCAGCAGCCGGGAAGAAGAGGAATAACGGACCGGAACCGCCGGTGCGGCTCCGATCAGCAAGGCTTTTCATCATTCAAGGGGGATATATGCCCGCAGATCTTCGCAGCAGAGTGGAACAGTACCTCTCCGCCGCTTTTCTCGACAAGGAAATTCCTTCCCGTCTGTCCGATGCCATGCGCTACAGCCTGCTGGCCGGAGGCAAACGGCTTCGTCCCGTACTCTGCCTCGCCGTGGCCCGCGCCTGTGCGGAAGATCGGGCCGAAGAAATCACCGAAGCCGTTCTGCCCTTTGCCGCCGGTCTGGAAATGATCCATACCTATTCTCTCATCCACGACGATCTGCCCGCCATGGATGACGACGATCTGCGTCGCGGCTGCCCCACCTGCCACAAGGCCTTCGACGAGGCCACGGCCATACTCGCGGGCGACGCTCTTCTCACCAATGCGTTCAGCCACATGACTCTTGCCCAAGTCCCGGCGCAGGCGCTGCTGGAAGCCGTGCGCCTGACGGCCGAAGCCGCCGGAGCCGCCGGCATGGCAGGCGGTCAGATGCTGGACCTTGAAGGGGAGGGAAAAAAACTTTCTCTGGAACAGCTGCGTATTCTCAATGCGAAAAAAACAGGAGCTCTGTTGTTCAACGCCTGTGAATGCGGCGCCGTACTGGCGAGAGCCACTCCCGAGCAGCGACATGCGGCACGTTGTTACGGCAGTGAATTGGGCATTGCGTTTCAGATAACCGATGATATACTCGATGTTGTCGGAGACGAAGCCACGGTAGGTAAGGAAGTCCGGCATGATGCAGAAAGCCAGAAGGCTACCTGGCCCTCCCTCATCGGACTGGAGGGAGCCCGCGAAGAGGCACGCAGACATTGCGCCGCCGCCGAAAAGGCGCTGGAAGGCGTCTTTTCCGGTCCTGATGCCGATTTCCTCCGTGAAACGTCCCGTAAACTCGTCAACCGCACGCACTAGTCCATTCAAGGATCCCCATGACCGACACCCCCCTGCTTTCCAGCCTGCACCTTCCCGAAGACATTCCGGGACTCTCCCCTTCCCTCAAGCAGGCGCTGGCGCAGGAACTGCGTGATACCATCATACGGGTCGTCACGAAGAACGGCGGTCATCTGGCCCCTTCCCTGGGCGTGGTGGAGCTGACCATAGCCCTGCTCTCCTGCTTTGATCCGGCCCGTGATCCCATCGTCTGGGATGTCGGTCATCAGAGCTATCCGTGGAAGCTGCTCACCGGCAGAGCCGACCGCTTCGACACGCTCAGACGCTACGGCGGACTTTCCGGTTTCCCCAACCGCTCGGAAAGCCCGTACGACTACTTCGGCGTCGGCCATGCCTCCACCTCCATTTCCGCGGCTCTCGGCATGGCCAAGGCCCGTGATCTTCGCGGCGGAAAGGAGCACGTGGTCGCCGTCATCGGCGACGGCGCCCTTTCCGGCGGCATGGCTCTGGAGGCCCTGAATCAGGCCGGAGGCATGGGCAACAGGCTCATCGTCATCCTCAACGACAACAAGATGTCCATTTCCGAGAACACGGGAGCGCTTTCCCGCTTTC
>JAXVQY010000175.1:0-1285 GCA_037303805.1 bacterium
CCCGCGGCGTCTATATTCTGCCCAATCTTTTCACCACGGCCAGCCTCTTTGCCGGATTCTTCAGCATCATCCTTGCCTTCAGCGATCAGTTCGATCTGGCAGCCTGGGCCATCCTCGTCGGTGCGGCCATGGACGGCCTGGACGGCAAGGTAGCCCGCCTCACGGGCACGGCAAGCCAGTTCGGCATAGAATACGACTCTCTGGCCGACGATGTGACCTTCGGTGTGGCTCCCGGTCTGCTGGCCTATGCCTGGCAGCTGCACAACTTCGGCCGCCTCGGCCTTGCCGTCGCCTTCCTGTTCTGCGGATGCGCGGCCCTGCGTCTGGCCCGGTTCAACGTCGGTGTGTCCACCACCTCCAAGCGCTTCTTCGTCGGTCTGCCCAGCCCGGCCTGCGCCTGTGTACTGGCGACGTTCGTGCTGTTCATGCCCTACTATCCCGATTTTCTCATGCCCATTCTTCCCGGGCTCACGCTGATTATCTCCATCGTGGTGCCTCTTCTCATGGTCAGCCGCGTGAGATACTTCTCCTTCAAGGAATTCGGATTCATCAAGGCTCATCCCTTCCAGACCATGGTCGCCACGCTCATCGTGCTCAGCATGGTGTTCTCGCTGCCCCGTCTGTTCTGTTTCCTGATCCTCATGGCCTACGTCATTTCCGGCCCTGCCTATACCTACATTCTGCGTCGCAGAGGCAAGCAGCTTGACCCCGAAGCCGCAGATGCAGCAAAGGCCGCAGCCCACCACACGGAAGAACAGCCTTCGGAAAACTGATCTTTTCCGACTGTATCGAAAGGAGGCCGTTTCCACCGGAGACGGCCTCTTCGTTTTACTGTACGGCAGCTCAGACGACCTGTTTCCGAACAGCTCTCTGCCCCCGAAACAACATATCTCTCTGCGTTCGGAAACACCGCCATACGTCCTCCGCAATGCCGTCGGCAGACTTCCGTCGTTCCGCATGAACCGTAAAATTTCAGCTTGCGTCATGCGGACGTCCCCTCCCTCAGAGCAAGCGGAGAGCCCTGCTCCTCCGGGAGCAGGGCTCTTACCGAAATGCTATAAGGACCTTGCCGGAGTCCTCAGTAAAACCGAGACATGAAATCAGCCTCGTTCAGCCCTGACGTAAATGCCGTGACCCTTTCGACGACAGGAGCTGTGTTCCAATGCCTGCAAACGCCGGGCTCACCGTCCGGCATTCTCCCGACGAACACCTTGCTCGACAGACGTATCCGGAGATGACGCTCCCGTTCGGGCAAATAAAAAGGGGCCCCACCGGCATAGCCGGT
>JAXVQY010000176.1:0-1525 GCA_037303805.1 bacterium
AAGCCTTACAGGCGCACAAGAGGAACCACCGGCTATGCCGGTGGGGCCCCTTTTCTCAACTGGTGCCCAGGGGGAGACTCGAACTCCCACGCCATTCGGCGCTACCACCTCAAGATAGTGTGTCTACCAATTCCACCACCTGGGCACAGCTGTTCTTGTATAAAAAACCGCCTGCCTTGGCAAGCATTTTTTTGCAAACTCCCCCACTTTTTCCGCAACAGGGCACAGCCGCTCCGGCTTTCGCCCGGCGTCCGAACGGAATCTCCCGGCTTCTTCCGCCGTCATCCGTCTGTCCACGGCCTCTGTCCCGCGACCAGTTCCCGCGCCCTCCGGACGAGCTTCGCCCCCGTGCTCTTCCCCTGCCCCTGATTCCGCCTGTCCCGGCACCGGGCAGCGCTATTCCGGACGTTTCCCGCGCACCCGCCGCACCTCCGCCTCTCCCGATCCGGATCCGCTCCCGTGAGGCCCGGCCCTGATCCGGCTTTCCCCCGGCCTCCGCCCAAAAAATCCCCGGCCTCCGCCCTGCCCTGTCTCCAAGGCGGCCGGGCTCTTCCGAGTCCTGCCCCCATTGTCCGTTTCCCGGCGCCATTCCGCCTTCTGCGCTTTCCCCGCAAAGACGCTGTGCGCCGCGTTGCGCCGTCTTCCCCGTACCGCCGCCCTCCTTTTCCCGCGCCGCCCCCTGCTCCTGTGTCCGTCCCCCTGTTCCCGCGCCCGTCCGCCGGGAGGAACAACGTCTTCCGGTTGACAGAGAACACATGACCGGCTATAGTTTCCTTCTCGACTGTATTTCAGGGAACCGGACGGCGGTTACGCCGCCAACCCCGCCAGGTCCGAAAGGAAGCAACGGTAACGGTTGTTGCCGGGTGTCCGGTTCCCAAAAGGGCGCAAATTCGTTTGCGCCCTTTTGTTTTTCCGCCCTTTTTGTTTTTCCGCCGCTCGCGTTTTCTCCGGACGTATCCCGGCCCGGCCATGCCCGGAGGAAGACCGTCCCTGCACCTCACAGCCTCGCAGCGCCGCGGCATTTCCGCCCACTTCCGTTCCGGCGGCGAAACGTGCTTTCTCGCCTGCCTCTCTCCTCGCCGTCATGCCCGTTCCGTCTTCGTCCCCGGACGCCGCCCGATCCTGCCGATGACTCTCTCTTCCTTCTGCTCCGCCCCGCGGCACGTCACCGTCCCCGGCGCCCCTGTCTTTTAAAAGATAAAGGCGAAGGCAGCTTTCCCCCCTGTCTTCGCCTGTTCCCTTTTCTCGGAAAAATAGAAAAACGTCGGCCGGCTCAGGCCCTGTGTTCCCGTTCTCCGCTCTGAAGCCCTTCCATGGCGGACGTCGTTCCGCTCACACCGGCGGGCTGAGCCTGAAAGGCGCCGGGCGTGACGTGGGGCGCCTCGTTTCTTGTCGCCACCAGAGAATAGCCCAGTTTTCCGGCCATGTATTCCAGCGGCTTGGTATCTCCGGTCTGCATCATGATCTGAAGCAGCGTTTCCGCGCCGAGCTTGGCTCCCGTATCATAGGGATTCACCTCTCTCAG
>JAXVQY010000177.1:0-2615 GCA_037303805.1 bacterium
AAATGATGACCTTCTTGGCGCCGCGTTCCAGATGCACGCCGGCCTGAGGAGCGGTACGGAAGATGCCGGTGGATTCCACCACGACATCCACGTCCAGATCCTTCCAGGGCAGGTTGTTGGGATCGCGTTCGGCGAGGCAGGCAACGTTCCAGTCGCCGACCTTGACCATGGTGCAGTCAACGCCGCCCACGGAAGTCTTTTCAGAGGCGACTTCGCAGGTGAAGGAGGCAGGACCGTAGGAGCTGTCATGCTGAAGCAGATGGAAATTGGTGTTGGCGTCCATCAGATCGTTGATGGCCACGATTTCGGCAGTGTCACGATACTTGCCGTACATGGCACGAAAGACCTGACGACCGATACGGCCGAAGCCGTTGATAGCAACTCTTACCTTTTTCATGATTCCTTTCCTTTGCCCGTGAGGCGGGCACTTCCGGTGAAGATCTCAAACACATGACGCCTCGCACGATGCGCACGGATCAGCCTTTTCCGTCTGGCGTCGAGAGGATTCTGCCACCGCGTTTAAAAAATCACAAGAGCGAAAGGCAGGATATCAGAAACCTTTCCTGCGCGCAAATCCTTTCTGCACACCGCCTCCGGAAGAAAAGCCCCCTGCGGACCGCTCAAACCCTTGCCAAATACGGGTAAACGGGACTATTCCTTAGAACTCATTCCTATTTCAGAGGGGGACACCCATGCATCGTTTCGCTTCCGCCCCGCAGACGGCCGTTTCCGGCGAACAGTCCATGCTGCCCGACATCAGCGGCATCACGCTTCCGGAAAATCTTGCCAGCCGCAAGGCCAGAATACAGGACGTGGACGGCATGTCCAATCTCATCAACGAGTTTGCCTCCGCCCGCATCATGCTTGCGCGCGGACCGCTCTATCTGTATCAGAACATTCAGGATTACCGGGTCATCACCGCCATGCTGAACGGGCAGGAAATCGTTCTTGCCTGCGGCGGACTGCACATTCTGTGGGAAGATCTTTCCGAAGTGCGGTCCGTTGCCGTGCATCCTCAGCTTCAGCGACGGGGCATAGGCCGGCTTCTGGTGCAGGATCTCATCAAGGATGCCCGGGCACTGGGCGCCGCCCATGTGTTCACGTTCACGCTGGCTCCGGGCTTCTTCTCCTCCCTGGGATTTTCCGCCGTGGATCGCGACACGCTTTCTCCCGTCGTCTGGGCCGAATGCAGCAAGTGCCCCAAATTTTATAAATGCGACGAAGTCGGCATGATGCTGCACTTCTGATGCCAGTCCTTACAGGAGCCTATCATGAGCACCCTCAAAAATCGTGACTTTCTGAAAATCGCGGACTTCAGCCGTGACGAGCTGGAATTTCTGATCCGTCTCGCCGCCAGACTCAAGAAGCTGCGCAAGGACGGCAAGGAACCGCAGTTCCTCAAGGGCAAAAACGTGGCGCTTGTCTTTGAAAAGACTTCCACCCGCACGCGCTGTGCCTTCGAAACCTCTCTGTACGATCAGGGAGCCCACTGCACCTATCTGAGCGACGGATCTCAGATCGGCAAAAAGGAATCCATGGCCGATACCGCGCGCGTGCTCTCCCGCATGTACGACGGCATTGAATATCGCGGCTACGGTCAGGAAATCGTGGAAAAACTGGCCGAATTCTCCTCCGTGCCGGTATGGAACGGTCTGACCAACGAAGCCCATCCCACGCAGATTCTGGCAGATTTCCTCACCATGACGGAGCACAGCGACAAGCCCCTCAACGAAATCACCTTCGCCTATCTCGGTGACGCCCGGTACAACATGGGCAACTCCCTCATGATGGGCGCGGCAAAAATGGGCATGAAGTTCCGTTCCGTGGCTCCCGCGTCTCTTCGCACCAGCGACGAGATCTACAACATGTGCCTTGCCGAAGCCGAAAAATCCGGAGCCGAAATCATCCGCACCGACAACGTGGCCGAAGGCGTGAAGGGCTGCGACTTCATCTATACCGACGTATGGGTCTCCATGGGCGAACCCGACGAAGTATGGAAGGAACGCATCGAACTGCTGCTGCCCTATCAGGTGAACGCCCGCGTCATGGAGCTCACCGGCAATCCCGACTGCAAATTCATGCACTGCCTGCCCGCCTTCCACAACAGAGAAACGGCCGTGGGCGAATCCATCTACCGGAAGTTCGGACTGGACGCTCTGGAGGTTACCGAGGACGTCTTTGAATCCGCAAATTCCATCGTCTTCGACGAAGCCGAAAACCGCAAGCATACCATCAAGGCCGTCATGGTCGCCACGCTGGCGGACATTCCGCCCATCTTCTTTGAAGACTGAAAGAACGGGAGGGAAGGGAAAATCCCCTTGCCGATCTCTCCCTCCCCTGCTCTTTCGAACACCTCTTCGGCTTGAGAAATGAAACGGACATCCGGAGAAAAACGGTCTGACATGAGGACGTTTTTCTTCGGATCGTTTTTTTGTGCAATATGCCGATCTATCGAATTTTTCATGACATCCGCCATGAAATCATCCGTCCCGGCTGCTCCGCCCCGCTGAAAACTCTCCCCTTTTCACTTGCCTTTTTTGAAAATACGGGCTATTGCTAACAGTCCTTACGATACAAAAGGTATCGAATTTCAGCAGCATTCCGCCCCACACGGG
>JAXVQY010000178.1:0-17458 GCA_037303805.1 bacterium
CCCAGCCTAGCTGGGGGTTTTCTTTTAACCAAAAAAGCGCTGCCTGCCGACTGGCAAGCAGCGCTTTTTTCTGTCCGGCCATCAGTTCTCTTCGGAGCACGCGACACGGGTACCGAAACACCGTCCCAGAAGCAGAACGGCTACGGCCATGATCATACCCGCATAGCCGAAGTCGGGCTGACCGCTCAAGGCGGATGCCAGGCCGCCAGCCCCGCCGACGGTCATGGCGACAAGTCCCTGTCCGGGACGGACGGAACGGCGCTTCATGAGCATGGCCACGAAAACGGGAACCGCTACTCCGCACACATAAATATCGTTGGCCATGAGGAGAAGATCAAGTATGCCGTGGCCGCGCGTAGCAAGCAGCAGACCGCCGACTCCGAACAGCAGCGTCATCAGGCGACACAGCTTCACGTCACGGCTTCGAACGAGATCGTTGCACAATACCGTGGAAGCCGTGACGAGACAGGAATCCGCAGACGAAAGCACGGCGGAAAGCAGCGCCACAAGCAGAAGCATGCCCACCCACGGCGGCATAAGTCTCATGGCAGAGGCAAGCACGTCATCGGGTCCCGTTTCTCCGGGGACCAGTCCGCGACAAAGCACGCCGAGAACGACAATGACCGCGGAAGCTGCCAGAAGTACGACCACGGCCAGCCACGCTCCGCGCACGGCCTGTGTACCGTCCCTTGCGCTCAGCAGTCGTCCGAACAGCATGGGACAGACAAGATAGCTGCCGCCCATGATGATCATGAAGTAGGAAAAACGATCGGCCCCGAACTGCTCGTTGACGATTTCCAGGTGCAACGATTCCAGCGGCGCGGCATCATGCCCCAGAAGCCAGAACAGCGCGATCAGAATTCCGGCAAAAAGCAGAAGACACTGAGGCAGATCGCTGCGTATCACGGAAGCCTGACCGCCGAGACACGAATAGGCGACGATGACAGCCGCGCCGACAAGAAGCGCCCACTCCGGCGACATGCCGGTCAGAGCCACGGTCAACTTGCCCATGGCCGTGAACTGCGCGGCAAGTATGGCCAGCCACGCGGGCATGATGATGAGGGAAACCAGCGTGCGGGCATGGGAGCCGAGCCATGCCTCCACCAGTTCCGGCATGGTGTACGCTGCGGAAGCGCGTACCTTCCGGGCAAGAAAAAGCGTGAGCAGTGCCAGTCCGCAGGCACCGGAGCCCAGCCACCAGAAAGCCGGAGCTCCCACCTGCCAGGCAAGTCCCGCCATGCCTATGGTAGCCGATCCGCCGATGCAGGAAGCGGCCAGAGACAGTCCCGTATGTACGGCCCCGGAAGAGCGGTCATTGACGAAAAAAGCGAGATCTCCGCGCGAACGCCGGGCATCCAGCACCCCCAGAGCAATCAGCACGATGGAATAAAGACAGAATATCAGCACGTCGACTACTCCGATTCTTCCCTGACGGGCGTTCCACCGTGTGCAGCCGCGGACTTCACCGCCCCGCATACGGCATCCGTCAATGTTTTCAGTTCGTCATCCTGGATCACGAACGGCGGCATGATGTAAACCGTGCGACCGAACGGTCGTATCCACACGCCTTTCGACACGAACCAGTCCTGCCATGCCTCCACATCCACGCGGCTTTCCGTTTCCACCACGCCGACGGCGCCGAGTACGCGCACGTCGCTCACTCCGGCCAGCCCCCGGCACGGTTCAAGCCCCTGCGCGAGTCTTTCTTCGATATGACGCACTCTTTCCTGCCACGGCGAAGAAAGCAACTCGTCGATGGACGCGCAGGCCGCGGCACAGGCAAGCGGATTCCCCATGAAGGTAGGACCGTGCATGAACACCCCGCCCCCGTGAGCCTTGTCGGCTCCGGAAATCACCCGGGCCACACGCCGGGTTGCCGCCACGGCGGAAAGGGTCATCATGCCGCCTGTGAGAGCCTTACCCACGCACATGATGTCGGGCGATATGTCCGCCCAGTCACAGGCGAACATGCGCCCCGTACGACCGAATCCCGTCGCGATCTCATCGGCAATGAGAAGCACGTCCAGCTCACGGCAGAGTTTCCGCAGATCCCGCAGGTACCCGGGATGATAAAACCACATGCCTCCCGCGCCCTGAACCACGGGCTCCACCACCACGGCGGCCACTTCACCGGCATGCGCCCGCAACGTCTTTTCCATGGACTCAAACGAGGCCGTATCGTACGGAGCGTCGAAACGGCAGTTCGGGCGCTCCACAAAAATCTGTTTCGGCAGCACGCCGGAAAAAAGCGCATGCATGCCCGTCACCGGATCGCACAGCGACATCGCCCCAAGCGTATCCCCGTGATAGGCCCCTCGCAGTGCCACGAATCGGCATTTTTCCCCGCGTCCCGCGGACTGCCAGAACTGTACGGCCATTTTCATGGCCACTTCCACAGCCACGGAACCGGAATCGGCAAAAAACAGGTGTTCCAGTCCTTCGGGAAGTATGTTCAGCAAGCGCCGCCCCAGTTCCACCGCAGGTGCGTGCGTCAGTCCGCCGAACATGACATGCGAAAGGACGGCCGCCTGGCGCTGCACGGTGCGCACCAGATGCGGATTGCCGTAACCGTGTACCCGGCACCACCACGACGACATGCCGTCCACAAGCGTTGTGCCGTCACGCAGAAACATCCTTGCCCCGGAAGCTCCGGTCACCTCTCGAACAGGAAGAGGCTTCATGGCCGAGGTATACGGATGCCAGAGGTGATCCCGGTCAAAGGCAAGCACTTCATCGGGGGCCGCAGTTTCCTGATTCCCTGCGGAAAGAATCCTTGCAGCGTCTTCCAGTCTGTCCGCAAGCTCGTCCCACAGACGGGCGTCCCTCGAAGAAAAATTCTTCATGTAAGGAATGTCGGCCAGCAGCGGTATGCCGCGCCTTTTTCCTTCTCTGGCCAGACTGACGGCATTGTCCCTGAGAATGAGTTCTTCCGCTTCCGGGGCCGTGCCCGCGTCCGTATACTCAGGCGGCACGGTACGACAGAGAACCATGCCTGCCACTTCCAGCCCGGCCGTCTCCAGCGCGTCCAGAGAAAGAAGCGCATGGTTGAGACAGCCCAGACGATTGGCGGCCACCAGAAGCACGGGAAAGCGCAGTTCCCGCATAAGATCGAGCATGTACTCGCGGTCATTCAGAGGAACGTACAGTCCGCCCGCCCCTTCAAAAAGCGTCACGCCGGTCTGATGCTCCGCGGCAGCACGGCACGCGGCCGCCAGGTCGGAGACGCTGAGCGTTGCCCCCTCCAGTTTGGCCGCCAGATGCGGCGAACAGGGAATACGAAAGGAAGACAGGGCCCTGCCCCGGCCTCCGGCTTTTTTCCAGAGCACCACGTCCGGCGCTTCCGGGCCTTCCGGCCCGTCGTGGCAGCCGGTCTGCACGGGCTTCACACCGCGTGCAGGAATACCCGCACGGGCAAAGGCACGAAGAAGTCCGGCCGTGACCGTGGTCTTGCCCGCATCGGTATCCGTGCCCGTCACGAAAAAGGCGTTCATCGGGCCACTCCCAACGTACGCATCATGGCAAGGTCGGCTTCGAAAGCCGCACCGGAAGTCGTCAGATAATCTCCCGTCATCATGCCGTTGGCTCCGGCCGCGTACAGCCAGCTCTGCCATTCGCCGAGAACGTGTCCGCGCCCCCCGGCAATGAGAATATCCTTGCCCGGATGCATGATGCGGAACAGTGCAATGGTACGCAGGGCCTCTTCGGGAGCAAGACGGGGCATGTTCTCCAGCCGGGTGCCCGGTATGGCGTTCAGGAAATTCAAAGGAACGGAGTCCACGTCCAGCTCCGCAAGCGTCCAGGCAAGCTCAACCCTCTGCTCCCGGCTCTCGCCGAGACCGATGATCCCCCCGGAACACACTTCCATACCTGCCGCGCGGGCAACGTGCAGACTTTCCACGTCCTTATCGTAGGAATGCGTCGTGCAGATATGCGGGAAAAAACTTCTCGCCGTTTCCAGATTATGATGATAGCGCGTCACGCCGGCCTCGCGATAGCAGACCGCACGCTCCGGGGTGAGAATGCCCAGGGATCCGCATACGCTCATCCCCGTTTCCGCAATGATGCGCTCCACAGCCCGGCACAGAGGATCCACGTCGGCCTCCCCCAGCATGGTGCCGCTGACCACGAGACTGAAACGTTTCGTACCGTGCCTTGCGGCCTCCGCGGCCTTGCGCAAAATAATGTCCTGACTCACAAAAGGATAGACAGGAGCGCCGGTTTCGTGATGTGCTGACTGGGCGCAGAACGCGCAGTTTTCCGGACAGCGGCCTGACTTGGCATTGAGGATGCCGCAGTTGAAAAAGGAAGGGGCACGCGAAGCGCGTACGACTCCGGCCACGGACAGCATGTCCAGTGTACAGGCGGACGGCAGACGGAGAAATTCCTCCGCCTCTCCGCGGGAAAGAAGAGGAGCCTTTCCGCCTTCCGAAAGACGATGAAGAACGGCTGTAAGAAGAGTGTCCATAATCTGTCCTGAATAAAGGTGATGGAGATTCCTTCTTTTATCCGCATGATCTTTAATGTCAACTTAAAATTATCGTATTTAAGGTTGACAATTAATATTGTCATTACGAGGCAGGCATGATGCGAGACGAAATTCCCATGCGGGACCGCATTCTGGACAAGCTGACGCAGAACGGACAGGAAACCTGGATCTCCGGCGAAGCCCTCTCCCGTGAATTCGGCATCAGCCGGGCGGCCGTGAGCAAACATGTCATGAGTCTGCGTGAAGAGGGACACATCATCGAATCCGTCCCCAGACGCGGCTATCGTTTTATCTCAAGAGCCGATCCGTGGGCCGGCGACGACGTGCGCGAAGGATTGAGAACCGCCGTTCTCGGTCAGACGGAATGGATATGGCTCAAGGAAACAGGCTCCACCAATCAGGTGGCCGCTCTAAAGGCCATGCAGGGCGCACCGGAGGGGCTGGTTGTCGTGGCACGCAGACAGAACGAAGGACGAGGAAGCAACGGACACCGCTGGCTGAACCTGCCCGGCAGTCTGTGCTTCTCCGTCATCACGAAGCCGCATCTGCCGCCGGAAAGGCTGAAGGAACTGCCGCGCCTTGCCATGGAGGCCGTGGCGGAGGCGGTGAAAAAAAGCTGCGCTCTGGAGCTGGAACAGCGCCCGCCCAACGATCTGTTTCTCAACGGCCGCAAGATAGTGGGCATACTGGCGGAGAGCATGTTTCATAATACAGTACTGCAATGGTCCGTGGTGGGCATAGGTGTCAACGTCAATGTACCGTCCGACGCCATTGTCCCGGAACTTGCGGACATCGCGTCCTCTCTGTACGCGGAGACCGGAACGGCGTTCAGCGTGACCAGATTGTTGCGCCATATTCTGGAGGAGCTGGAAACGCGCCTCGAAAACTGAATCAAAAAATCCCGCACCGGAGCCGAACATCCCTGCACAAAAGAAGCCCCCTGAAAAGGGGGCTTCTCTGTCGTCGGCCATGACGACGTCGAACGTTCGAGACGGGGAAAACTTCCCTCCACGTCAGCAGTAGTATTCGTTCTCCCTTCTTGCCTTCAGCTTTTCGGTAAAGGCCGCGGCAAAGGAGCGATAGGCTTCCGTATCCATATTCTTGGCTCCCTTCGGGCAGCGCCGTATGCAACGGAAGCAGGAAAGGCAGGTATCGGCAATGGTCACGCAGTCATCGGCTATGGCATGCACGGGACAATTCTTCACGCAAAGGCCGCAGTGAACGCAGGCATCCGAAGTCAGAGGACGGAACTTGCCGCCGCTGCCGCCGTCGCGATAAGGCCTGTTGCCGGGAATGACGAAATCCGCAGCCTTTTCACGGGAAAGGGCACGCACGGCAAAATCCCTGTCGGCGGCAAGATCATCCGCGTCGGGACGATCGGTCTGAATATCGCCGAAGGTGTGACGGCCTACGAGCGCAGCCGCACCTCTGACCGAAAACCCCTGGGCTTTGGCCAGATCCGCCAGCTCCAGCAGTGCATCGTCATAATGCCTGTTTCCGTAGGTCACCACGACAATACAGGGAGTGCCTTCACCGCAAAGTCCGCCGAGTCTCTCCCGTGCCGCCGCCGGTATGCGTCCGCCGTACACGGGCATGCCGAAGATCACGACATCGTCACTGCCGAAATGTCGTACAGGTGCCGTTTCGGCCGTCAGATCCACAACATCGCCGAACCCTCCGAGTGCGGTTCCCATGGCTTCAAGACTCTTCTGCGTATTACCGGTAGGAGAAAAATAGATCAGCGTCACCTTTTTCATCTGTCGTCTCCCGATGATGTTCCTAAATAAGAAAATCCGCGCCCGGGACAGCCCCGATACACGGACGGCAGCATTCAGGCTAGCCGACCTGCCCCATGCTTTCAAGTACGGTCTTGCGTTCCATGTTGCGCCTCCGGGACCGCTCCCTTCCCTTTCAAGTGCAGCACGGGAAGAATGATGCGATCTGCCAGAAGCACCAGCAGAATATTCATCTGCCAGGCAAGAAGCATACTCACTACCGTATGCGAAAGAAAATGTTCACCGCGCATCATCTGGTAAAGCCCCATGACCCAGCCGATGCTCATGGCCGCCGCAAGAGCCGCAATCCGTGCCCTGCGCCCGGAAAGACAGAAAAAAATCATGGTGAGCGCAAAACCGCCCGAAGCATGGCCTCCGGGAAAACACCGACCTCCGGAGGCCGAGAAGGAATCCGTAAAAAGATGTCTGTAGGGAGCCTGACCTCCGAATTCGACAAGCTGACGGGGACAGTAGATGCCGGTGACAGCCTTGAGCACGGAGACAAGCAGCGGCGTGGCCGCACAGGAAAGCGCCATGAGCAATCCCGTACGCTTCCAGGACGCTCTGCCGGAAACGCAGCCGCAGCCGAACAGAACCACGGACACCAGCCCCACGGCCGCCACGCCTCTTTTCATGCCGTCGTAAAACAGCCAGCGCCAGGTCCGATGTACGACCGGATCTATGGTCCATGCGCTGTTTGCCACATCATACCAGTGCCGTTGAACAATCATGTCGAGGTCCGTACCGCTTTCCAGAAAAAGCGTCACCGCCATGAGAAGAAGGCAGACCACAGTCTGTTGCAGAGCCGAACGGCCGGAAAGCTTCATACGGATTCCTGTTCCGGTTCAAGAGGCAGTTCCATAAAAACCGCAAGACCGCCTTTTTTTCTGTTTTTTGCCCAGATTCGTCCGTGATGTGCACGTACCGCACTTTCGGAAATGGACAGTCCCATACCCGTGCCTCCGCTGGCTCTCTGACGTGAGGCGTCCACCCGGAAAAACGGCCGGAAAATCTGATCAAGCGCGTGCTCCGGCACACCGGGCCCGTCGTCTTCCACGGTCAGTCGGCAGAAATCACGTTCCGATATCAGACGAACCACGATTCTGCCGTCGTCCGGAGTATAGCGCAGAGCATTGCGCAGCACGTTTTCCACGGCATGCCGCAGCATCTCTCCGTTGCCGAACATCTGCAGTGTTTCCGGCAGATGATCTTCCACTTCGCAACCCCGCACACTGCCTTCGAAACGGACGTCCTCCACGACTTCACGAACCAGAGCCGCCATATCCAGCGGACCGAAGCTCTGTATGCCCGCTTCCATGCGGGAATATTCCAGAATACTGCCGATGAGCGCCTCCATGCGCTCGGTTTCAATGCTGAGTCTGTCCAGAAATTCCGCAGGTACCTTCTCGCGGCGCAAAAGTTCAACCGACACGGAAAGGCGCGTCAGCGGAGAACGAAGCTCGTGAGAAACCGCCGTCAGCAGATCCTTTTCCCGAGCGCTTTCCTGCTCGCGCTGGTCGGCCATGGTATTGAAGGCACGGGCCAGCAGGCCGAGCTCATCCTTTCTGCAGGCCATTTCCGGAGCTATGCGTGCGGACTGGTCTCCGGCCGCCAGGCGATGAATTACCGACGTGAAGTGCCCTATGACACTCTTGAGAAAGCTGATGAGGACATAGGCCTCCAGAGCTGCCACAATGAACGTAAAGAAAACCCACAGGAACACTTCCTGTGCGGAGGAAAATTCCTGTCCGTCTCTTTGAAGCAGGTCACCGGCCACATACTCGCCGAACTCGCCGAGCACGGCGAACGATCCTATGAAAAGAATGCCGTAGACATAGATCTTTCTGAACAGCGGCTGGGAAGTCCAGAAGGCCGCCAGTCGTCCGAACAGCTTTTTCATGTGCGTTCTTCCTTATGAACCACGTACATGTACCCGGCGCCTCGGATGCTTCGGATGCGTTCCGAACCGTCGGGATAAGGTCCAAGCTTGCGCCGCACTCGACTGATCTGCATGTCGAGGCCGCGCTCCATGGGCATGGCATCCCTTCCGAAGACGGAACGGCTGAGTTCGTCACGCGAAACCACCTTGCCCGGCGAGGCCAGAAGAGCCCGGAGCACCCTGTACTCCTGACCGCTCAGGGACACTTCTTCACTGCCCTTCCAGGCCTTCATGGCTCCGTCATCCAGACGGAGATCGCCGCCGCTTTCCTCCGTTTCGGGACGGGAACGGCGCATGACGGCCCGAATACGGGAAAGAAGTTCCCTGGGATTGAAGGGCTTGGGCAGATAATCGTCCGCACCGAGGTCCAGGCCGCGCACCATGTCGCTGGCGTCACCGCGGGCCGTAAGCATGATGACGGGCAGTTTTTTCAGCTGGGCATCCCTGCGCATCTCCCGAAGGACCTCAAAACCGTTTTTCTCGGGAAGCATGACGTCGAGAATGACCAGATCCGGTCTGACCTCGCGCATGTCGGAAAGTCCAGACCGTCCGTCATGAGAAAAACGACAGACGATATCTTCCGGTGAAAAATAATCTGCCAGCAGATGACAGAGTTCCTTGTCATCATCAACAATCAGTATCTGAACCATGATTTTCCCCGCCTGTTGCAAACGGTTCCGCCTTCCGGCCTGAACGGGTCACGGAACCGGACATCGCTGCCGCAGCAGCGATACGGGCACTACGCCCTGCACTCTGTCTGTACCATCCGATCAGGCAGAACGGCAACGGTGAAGCAGCCTCTGTTACCCTTCGTTACACAATCCACAATAAAACGACGTAAAAATTTTATCACGCATCATGCCTCTCTTCATAAAATCCGTTACATTCTGTTACATTTTCATAATTATCATCACCATTTTGTCCAAAAATATCATTTTTTCAGCCGGAAATGCGTATAATTTATTGACGCGATGAAGACGGACACTCTGACATTACGCTTTGTTACACCTGACATAGTGCGCATAGGATCATTTACTCTTATAGTTGCGCCGTCATATCATCTTACAGGAGTGCTTTCCATGATCCGCTTCAGAAATGCCCGCGGCTGCTTTATCGGCCTGCTGCTCCTGCTCTGGCTGGTCGTCAATGCCGTTGTCAGAACCGTCCTGCTCGTCATGGCGCACCGTTCCCTTCAAAGTTCGTTCGACCTGCCCACCACCGTCGCCATTTACTTCCGCGGAGCCGTCAATGATCTTTTTCCCTATTTTCTGCTCACGCTGCCGCTGATGGCGTTCCTTCTGCTGAAAAGAAAGCTCTGGGGTGGACGCACGGGACGCATCATCACCTCCGCAGTGTTCTGGATATACGCCTGTGCCTTTCTTTTCGGCGCCGTGGCCGAAACGCTGTTCTGGGATGAATTCGGGAGTCGTTTCAACTTCATTGCCGTCGACTATCTCATCTACACTACGGAAGTCGTGCGGAACATTGCGGAATCCTATCCGCTCATTCCTCTGCTCTCGGCCGTGGCCGCCAGTGCTGCGCTTGTGTCGCTGCTCTGTCTGCGACCGTTCTGGAAACGTGTCCATCTGCCCGCGACACGCTCTCCACGACTGCTGGCCGTCTGCTTTCTCATGACCTGTGCCGCCTTCATCTACACGCCGCTGACTTCTTCCGACAGAGTGGAAAGGGAACTTTCCGCCAACGGCGTGTGGTCCCTGTTTTCCGCCTACAAAAACAATGCGATCAACTACAGGGAGTTCTATCCCGTCATGGACGACGACCGTGCTTCCGCATGCGTCCGCCGTGAACTGAACGGGGAAGGAACGCGCTTCGTCACGGACAAACCCGGAGAATGGCGACGCAACGTTTCTGCCGTACGCCCGGAATGGAAACCAAACGTCATTCAGATCGTGGTGGAAAGTCTCGGCAGCGATCTGCTCGGCAAACATACTCCCAATCTCAACAAGCTCGTGTCGGAAAGTCTTCATCTCTCCCGCCTTATGGCCACGGGCACACGCACGGTACGCGGCATCGAGGCTCTGACCCTTTCTCTGCCGCCTACGCCGGGGGCCTCCATCGTACGCCGTCCCGGCTGCGAGGGACTGTTCTCCACCGGATCGGTATTCCGGGAAAAAGGATACGATACGGCCTTCATCTACGGCGGTTTCGGCTATTTCGACAATATGAACGCCTTTTTCTCCGGCAACGGTTTCCGTATCGTCGACCGTTCCGACATCCCCGGAGACGCCGTTACGTTTACCAATGCATGGGGAGTATGCGACGAGGATCTCTTTCATGCCGCCATCCGCGATGCGGACGAAAACTTCCGTCAGGGACGCCCCTTCTATCAGTTCGTGCTCACCACTTCCAATCACCGTCCGTTCACCTATCCCGACGGCAAGGTGGACATTCCTTCCGGTACGGGCAGAAAGGGTGCCGTGGCCTACACCGACTACGCCATCGGTGTCTTTCTCCGCGAAGCCGCCACAAGACCGTGGTTCCGCAACACGGTATTCGTCATATCCGGTGATCATACCTCCAGTGCTGCGGGTCACACCGATCTGCCGCCAGACCGCTATCATATTCCGGCCATCTTCTACTGTCCCGGACGCATTGCCCCCGCCGACGTCGATATCCTGTGCAGTCAGGCCGACATTCCTCCCACGCTGTTCGATGTGCTCGGCTGGTCGTACCGCTCGGGCTTCTTCGGGCGCAGCGTCCTGCGCATGAAACCGGAAGAAGGCCGGGCATGGATAAGCACATATCAAATTCTCGGCAGACTCACGCCGGATTCCCTCGTTTCTCTGGAGCCTCTGCAGAAACCCGCGGTGAATGCATGGTCCTTTTCCTCCGGCGTCGGCTCCGTACTGACGGGGCACGAGGCGGACGATCTCGTCGACGCCGCCGTGGCCGACTATCAGACGGCGCATGACCTCTTCAGAAGTGAACGGTTGAAAGAAGCGGCCGTTCTGCGTTAGATTCCCTTCGCAAACGTTCAAGACCCTTTTTGCGGGCCGGTTCATCCGGCCTTTTTTTCATGGTTTTTTCTATGCAAAGGACAACGAAAAACATGTGGCTCATTCTTGCGCTTCTCTCCGCCGTCTTTGCGGCACTCACGTCCATTCTCGCCAAGGTAGGTATTGAGGGGGTGGACTCCAACCTCGGCACGGCCATCCGGACACTTGTGGTCTTCTTCATGGCTCTCGGTATGGTGTATCTCACCGAAGCCAGAATCAGCCTTACGGAAATAAGCACGAAAACATGGGTATTTCTCATCCTTTCCGGCCTTGCTACAGGTGCCTCCTGGCTCTGCTACTTCAAGGCGCTGCAGATAGGCGACGTATCCAAAGTGGCGCCCATCGACAAGACAAGCATTATTTTCACCGTTATCATGGCCGTGATCTTTCTTCATGAACAGCTTACACTGAAAGTCGCGGTCGGCGGTGCGCTCATTGCCGCGGGCACCCTGGTCATGGCACTGTAGCTTCTCCCGACGTCGTGCCCCCTTCCGCCGTCACGAACCTCAGCACAGAAAAACGCCCCTGCATTTCATCAACGGTTGACTTTTTCTTCTTCGTCGTGAACTATCGCACGAATTATCTTCATCACACACCTTCAGAAAAGAGGCCTGCGCATGGAGTTTCTTGAAAAAATCGTCGCCTTTTCCAATGACATTCTGTGGTCCTACATCCTTGTGGTCATGCTCATCGCTCTGGGGCTCTGGTTCAGCTTCCGAACAGGATTCGTCCAGCTCCGCATGATACGGGAAATGATACGCCTCTTGAAGGAAGGCGTCAGCCATGACGGAGGCCATGCCCACATCAGCTCCTTTCAGGCCTTCTGCATAAGCACGGCTTCGCGCGTGGGCGTCGGCAACATTGCGGGCATAGCCATCGCCATCATGGTCGGCGGTCCCGGCGCCATATTCTGGATGTGGGTCATTGCCGTCATCGGCGCAGCTTCCGGCTTTACGGAAAGTACGCTTGCCCAGATATACAAGGTTCGTGATCCGAAGACCTTCGGCTTCCGCGGAGGACCGGCCTACTACATCCGCAACTGCCTCGGCAGCAGCAAGGCCGCAGCCTTGTTTGCCGTGCTCATTTCCGTAACCTTCGGTCTCTGCTTCAACTCGGTGCAGTCCAATACCATTTCCATCTCTCTGAACACCACCTTCGGCATCGACCGTGCTCTGGCCGGAGCCTTCATCACCGTGCTTTCGGCCTTCGTCATCTTCGGCGGACTCAAGCGTATCGCTCATCTCAGCAGCTGGCTCGTCCCCATCATGGCCACGCTTTATCTTCTGCTCGCCCTCGTCATCGTCCTCATGAACATCACGCATATTCCGGGTATGATCGCCACCATCGTCTCTCAGGCCTTCTCTCCCGATGCAGCCGTGGGCGGCATAGGTGCGGCCATTCTCACCGGTGCCAAACGCGGGCTTTTCTCCAATGAGGCGGGCATGGGCTCCGTACCCAACGCCGCAGCCACGGCCTTCGTCTCCCATCCGGTCAAGCAGGGCCTCGTGCAGGCTCTCGGTGTTTTTGTGGACACGCTCCTCGTCTGCACGGCCTCGGCCTGCATCGTTCTGCTGTTCGACGGCTACGCCGACTCAGGCAAGACCGGCATCGAACTCGTACAGCTCGCCCTCTCTCAGCACCTCGGCAGTTTTGCGGGCATTCTGCTCTCGGTCATGGTGTTCATGTTTGCTTTCAGCTCCATTGCCGGTAACTACTACTACGGGGAAAGCAACATCCAGTTCTTCAGCACGAAGCCTGTCTACCTGCTCGTGTTCCGCATCATGGTGGTGGCCATGGTAGCCTTCGGATCCGTGGCCGAGCTGCCCTTCGTGTGGAATCTCGCCGACCTGTTCATGGCCCTCATGGCCATCGTCAACCTTGTGGCCATCACTCTGCTTGGCCGCAACGCCTTCCTGGCACTCAAGGACTATCAGGATCAGAAAAAGGCCGGGGTGGCGGATCCCGTCTTCCATCCCGAAAAACTCATCGACCGACGCGGCATCGAGGCGTGGGACAACATATCCTGATCGTTATTGCCATAAAAAAGGCGGTTCCCTTCCTGCTGCGAAAAGGGGCCGCCTTTTCTTTTGCTCACGCGGATTGACAACCATACCCCGTGATGGAATATTTTTTTCTCAGCCACATTCTTGCTTCATGTCCAAAGGGAACCGTATCATGAAAAATGATTCCACAAAGATTCTTTCCCCCATGGCAGCAAGTCCCTTCGGCCCGTCTCCATCCGAAAAAGGACGAGCCGTGCTTCCCGACATCGAGACATGCCGGAAATGTCTTCTCCGCTTCAGCAGGGAAATCTCCGTCCCCCGCGGAACAAGACTCATGGTGGACCGCGTGTATTATCTGCTGGATGGTGCCGTGACGCTCACCGCCATGTCCGTCACCGGAGCCTATCACTCTCTGGTCTACTTCGAACCGGGAGATCTTCTCAGTTTCATTCCTTCCGTGAATCAGGCCTATGCCATCCCTCATGACGCCTTCGACTTTCTGCTCTCCAACGAGTCTCTCGTCATGCTCACGAAAACCCCCTGCCGACTCATCTGCACCGAGCACCGGGAATTCATGGCGCACATGGATGAAGAACCTCTGAAGACCCTGCTTATCCGGGGACTGGCCGGGAACCTCATGAAGATCATCGTCCAGTCCGTGAACAACAGCACCTTGTCCGCAACGGTACGTGTGTGCCGCATGCTCTCCGTCTTCATGGAAGAAAAACCGCCGCATCGTCTTCCCCGATACCTGACACACACGGAAATTGCCGGCCACCTGTCCATGCACGTCATGACCGTCACCAAAATCTTCCAGTCCCTGCGCAAGGAAGGCATACTCGGCAGAGACCACGGAATCACGTTTGTGAAAAATCCCGTGGAACTTATGAAACTCGCCTCACAACTCAGCCAGCTTTCCTATCGAAATACTCCCTCGTCGGAAAGGGAATCCTAGA
Organism: bacterium; assembly: GCA_037303805.1. Taxonomy (GTDB): domain Bacteria; phylum Desulfobacterota; class Desulfovibrionia; order Desulfovibrionales; family Desulfovibrionaceae; genus Mailhella. Next base: position 14,177 of record JAXVQY010000178.1, read on the forward strand.
CAACTCTTGCAACGCCTAGCCCAATCTCCTCCGCAAGGGCCGCTTTTTCCCGAAGATTTTTTTCGTCATTTTTTCAGACAAATAAAAAATATTATATTTCAATATAATACAAACAATTTTCAGCATACCCTCCACTTATCCCTTCCATACATGTCTGAGGAAAAAATGATTCTCCCCGGAATTCTTCAGGGCTGAGCAAGCATTATCTTCCGACCAAGTTAAGATATTTTCTTCACAATCTTCTGAAAAAAACGTCATGCCATCCCCCGCATCTTCTCTTTTTCGGGCCTGATTCTCCCCGACGCAAGTCCTTTTTCCCCGGTAAAAGTAAAAAATATCCCAAAAGCTAGTTTAGACTAGTTTCTTTTGTACGCCTTCGCTCTATGTTAACCAGCATCGGTAAAAGTATGGGGGCGAAGAAGACGCCGTGTCTTCCGAACACCCTGATATCTGTACAAGGCGTCCCATCTTCCCTGTCCCCCTAACTGGAGGTACGCATGTCTTCCACCAAGAAACTTCCTCTCTCCGTCATCATCCATACCGTCATCGGTATCGGTCTCATGTTTCTCGGCTATGTTCTTCCGTGTCCGTCCATGACCGTGCCCGTCAATGATGCGCTCGTTGCGGCGGGCTTTCCCGTGGTGGACGGCAATGCCGTCATCACCATTACCCGCATGGGCATGGTCAACGCCATGATCTTCCTCGGTGTGGTGTACCTCTGGACCTTCGTCGACACGCTCTGGCCGTGCTTTCTCGGCGTGCTCATGCTCGCCTTCAGCGGTTTCACTCCCGCACCCAAGGTTCTCAGTTCTTTTCTGGGCAACCCCATGGTGGTCATGATCTTTTTCACTCTGTGCTTCGCCACCGCACTCATAAAGAGCAACGTTTCCTCCTGGCTCGCCCAGTGGATTCTGCGTCGTGATTTCATCATCGGCCGCCCGTGGACCTTTACCGCCGTCATACTCGTCACCACCTATTTTCTGGCCTTCTTTGAACAGACGTCCATCTGCTTCCTCATCTGGCCCGTCATGTACAGCATATTCGATCAGGTGGGCTTCAAGCGCGGCGACAAGTATGTCTCCATCATGCTGGTCTACATCATCATCATGTCCCTGCTGTCCTTTGCATCCGACCCGTTCAAGACCGGCGCCTTCCTGCTGCTCGGCAACGTCTGGAGCATGGCGGCCAATAATCCCGGCATGAACATCCCCGCTCTGCCCGCCGCTTCCTACTTCTGCTTCGCCCTGGTCATTTCTCTGACGTCCATCGCCCTTCTGATGCTGGCCATGCGCTTCATCTTCCGGGTAGACGTTTCTCCTCTGCTCAAACTCGATCCCGAAGTGCTGCGCAAGGAACCGCTGCATCCCATGACCGGATACCAGATAGGTGTGCTCGTGGCCTTTGCCCTCTTCGCCTGCTGGATTCTGCTGCCCGGCATCATCGGCAAGGACAACGTCGTCGGCGCCTTCCTCAGCAGAAACTCCCTGCTGGCTCCTCTGGTTGCGCTGTTCCTGGTCGGCTTCGTACACCTGCGCGGCAAGCCCATTGCCGACATCAGTGAAACCGCGGTTGCCTATCCCTGGCGCATCTTCCTGCTTATCGCCGTGGCCATGCTGCTCGGCGACGCCATGACCGGAAAGGGAACCAACGTCACCATCTACATGGAATATGTCCTGCGCAATGCTCTTTCCGGATTCGGATACATTCCTCTGTGCATTGCCGTCGTCCTGCTCGGCATCTCCTGCACCAACTTCTGCAACTCCGTGGTGCTCGGCCTCGTGCTTACGCCCGTGCTGCTCGCCATGTGCAACGCCTTCGGCATGAACGCCGGTCCGCTCATGGCCTGCTTCATCTATGCGGTGCTCATCGCCGCCTGCACTCCCGCAGCTTCTCCTTTCGCGGCCATGCTCTTCGGCAATACACGCTGGCTCTCTCCCAAGGAAATCGTCACCTACAGCGTTTCCGCCTCTCTGCTCATAGCCGGCGTCATCATCGTCATCGGCATTCCGCTGGCCATGCTCATTTTCGGATAAGTTACCCGGCGCTCTGCCTGACCGACACGAACGCCACGCTTCCCGCTCACGGGAAACGAACCATAACCAAAGGAGTTTTCCCATGAACAAATACGATGTCATCATTGTCGGCGGCGGCCCTGCCGGGCTGACGGCCTCCATCTATGCCGTCCGCGCCAACATGAAAACGCTGGTTCTCGACAAGCTCGCCCCCGGCGGTCAGATCATCAACACCAACGAGATCGCCAACTACACCGGCTTCGGCACCATCAACGGCGCGGAACTCGCCATCAAGATGTTCGAACATTCTCAGGAAGTGGGTGCGGAATTCGATTACAAGACCGTGACCAGCATCGTGGACGAAGGCGACGTGAAGAAGGTCATGTGCCTGGAAGACGGCACCGTCTATGAAGCCAGCGCCGTCATCATCGCCACCGGTACCCGTCCCCGCCGCCTCCACATTCCCGGAGAAGACAACTATACCGGTGCGGGCATCAGCTGGTGCGCCGTATGCGACGGTGCCCAGTATCGCGGCAAGGATGTGGTGGTCATCGGCGGCGGCAACTCCGCCGTGGAAGAATCCATTTATCTTGCCGGCATTGCCAACAAGCTCACCATCGTGACCATGTTCGACCTCACGGCCGACCCCATAGCCTGCGACAAGCTGCGCGCCATGCCGAACGTGACCATCTATCCGTATCAGGACGTGCTGGAGTTTATCGGCTCCGACAAGCTCGAAGGCGTCCGCTTCAAGTCCACCAAGGAAGATGCCACGGAACGTACCGTCACCTGTGACGGCGTGTTCGAATACATCGGCCTGGAGCCCACCGCCGGATTCTGCGCCGACCTCGGCATTCTCGACAGAACCGGCTGCATCGTGACCGATGCCGCCATGTGCACTTCCCGTCCCGGCATCTTTGCCGCAGGCGACATTATCGTCAAGGGACTGCGTCAGGTGGCCACCGCCTGCGGCGACGGCGCCATCGCCGCGAACTCCGCCTCCAAATATGTTGAAAAGTTGAGAGGATAGTCCTCCATCACCGGCAGAAACAATGTCCCGAAACCTTCATCTCAATTAAAGGAGTTCCCTCATGATCACGGAAATCGATACCGCCGGCTACGACAGCATGGACAAGTCCGGCGTCATGCTGGTGGAGTTTTACTCCAAAACCTGCGGCCCCTGCAAAATGCTTTCCTTCGTTCTCAAGGACATCAACAAGAACGATCCCGACTTCCGCATCTTCACCGTGGACTTCGACGCCAATCAGGA
>JAXVQY010000179.1:0-3918 GCA_037303805.1 bacterium
TCTATCGGGCAGAAAAAGAACGGAATCCCCCTGCTTCAGAGCCCATTCAAGCATGACTTTGGCATTGGAAGATGTACATACCGCTCCACCGAAACGCCCCACGACTGCCTTTACCGCCAGAGAGGAATTGACATAGGCCAGTGGAACCACCTTTCGCCCTGAAAACGTCAGCTGTTCCAGCACTCGTTCCACATCTTCGGCGTGTGCCATACGAGCCATGGCACAATCTGCCTCATGGTCCGGCAGAAATACCCTCTGGCCGGGACGCGCCAGAAGGCAGGCGGATTCCGCCATGAAGTACACACCACAGAAGACAATGTTGCGGGCTTCTATTTCAGGGATACGCCGTGCCAATTCCAGAGAGTCGCCTACAATATCCACATGTCGGACGACTTCATCGGACTGGTAGTGATGGCCAAGAATAACCAGGTCCTTACCATATGTTTCTTTCAGCTTTTCTATACGGGCATCCGTCGAAATCAGTCCACAATCCTTATGATCCATAAACAAACCTCTGAACGTTTTCCAGAGTCTTTGCGCTCCGGTGCAAATTCATACGTTTCTGTCCATCTTCATGCTGAAATCGGCCGAAGGCGCAGAGTGCGTAATACGCCCCACAGAAATGAAGTCAGCCGGACGTTCCCGACTGGATAATGCCAGCTCGCGAATCGTTTCCAGCGTGACACCTCCGCTTATTTCGGCCTCTATCTCGTGGGGAATCAAGGGAAGAACCTCTGACAGCAGTCCGGGGCCCATATTATCCAGAAGAATTCTCTCAGGTCGACATCCTACGGCTTCCCGCACTTCGGCCGCGTTACGACACTCCACCTCAATGGGAGGACATGGCTGATACCGGTTGCGAAGAGACTCGACGGCCTTCGTGATAGAACCTGCGGCATCGATATGATTATCCTTGATCATAAGCATATCGGCAAGATTCATGCGATGGTTGACCCCCCCTGCCACCCGGACGGCATACTTTTCCAGATATCGATGCCCGGGAAGCGTTTTGCGGGTATCAAGCAGACGAACGCCGGTCCCTTCCAGCTTTTCCACATATTCCCGTGTGAGGTTGGCTACGCCGGAAAGATGTGTCATCAAATTCAGAATGACGCGCTCGGCCTTGAGCAGTTGAATAGTATGTCCCTGCAGGCGCGCCACAACCGTTCCGGCCTCCACAAGGCTTCCTTCCTCCACCTCGGCACTCCAGCCATGAGGATCCATGCCTATAACAGAAAATACCAGACTGATGAGAGGAAGCCCCACGACCAGAGTACGCTGTTTGGCCACAATATAGGCTCTGGCCGTTTCCTGAGGAGTAAATATTCCGAGACTCGTCAGATCAGGACCGTCCTCTTCCAGAGCCATACAGACAAGTTCGGCAGCAAAGGTGCAGGCCGTTTCTGAAAGTACCGCTGCAGTGTCGGCAGGTATAACGAAGGGGGGCTCCACATGAAGCTCGGGACAGCTCAATCCGCCTATATTGGAGCTTGCTCCTGCGGCCTGAGCGTGATATTCAATATCGTCTTTGGACATGTCCGCCTCTTTACTTCTTCCGTTTCAGGACTGTCTCCCGGAGACAGTAATTCTCCACAGAATGGGGTGAAGTAACAGGCTAGGCGACCTCTCTCGATTCGTCAAGAGTGTTTGGGGAGAATACAAGGTATGGGTAAAAAAACACAATCGTCGGCAGACATCAAAGTTGCCTCCCCCACTATGCAGGTTTCCGTTGAACGTACATCTTCTACAGATGAGAAAAAACTCACTACGCTTACTTCGGCAAAAGTAATGCCTGAAAAGACAGACACTTTGCCGGTTGAAAAAGATGGAACTCAGGCCTCTGCTCCTGAATTTGCAGCGAAAGAGCAACAAGCGGAACAAGACAAGGCGCCTGAGACACCTTCCAAAGAAATTTCTTCTGAAAAAAATACGGAGGAAGAGGAGGAAGATCTTTCCCTGTATGAGACCAGTGCCCAGGAAGCCGGATTGGAACTCTGCGGAAGCGACATAAACAGCGACGACTTCGTTCACCCCGCCGACCGTGCCGAGCATCTGGAACAACTGCCTCTGAACAAGCAGCTGTGCGTCCTTACGCACCTGTCTACGGAAGAAGCCGCCGAGGCTCTTGCCGAGCTGGATGAAGAAGTCGCCGGTGACGTTTTGGAAAACATGGATGCCGACGATGCCGCCCGGCTCATCGCAGAAATGGATCCCGACGATGCCGTGGACATTCTTGACGAGGTAGAAGAAGGTCACCGGGACATTCTGCTGAGCAACCTGCCCGCCGATGATGCCGAAGAGCTGCGCATGCTGCTCAGCTTCGACCCGGATACGGCTGCCGGCGTCATGAATACGGACATCATCATGGTGTCCTCCAGTTCCACTGTAGATGAAGCCATCATGCTCATCCGCAGTGAGCTGGAAGAAAAGGAAATGCCCTACTACGTCTATGTCGTCGACAGCCAGGAAACCCTGGAAGGCGTCATTTCCCTGAGGGATCTCATGCTGGCTCGTCCGGGTACCCTGCTGACCAACATGGTCAATAAGCAGGATGTCATTTCCGTTCAATACGATACCGACAAGGCTGAGGTGGCACGGCTCCTTGGCCACTACAACTTCCTCTGTCTTCCTGTAGTGGACAGAGAAGAACATCTTATGGGCGTGGTCACGCATGACGACGTCCTTGATATTATTCAGGATGAAGCCAGTTCCGACATGCTGGGCATGGTGGGTGCCGGTCAGGACGAGAACGTAGATACTCCGTGGACTCGTTCAGTTCGTATACGGCTCCCGTGGCTCGTCATCAATATGTGTACATCTTCGCTGTCTGCCTTCATTGTTTCCATGTTCGAAGGGTCCATTGCACAAATGGCACTTCTCGCCGTGCTTATGCCCATGGTAGCCAATCAGGCAGGCAATACCGGACAACAGGCTCTTGCCGTCATGATCCGTCAGCTTGCCACGGAAAGTTTCGACGCCAAACGTTCATGGGGGGCAGTATTCCGTGAAAGTAAAATTGGCCTGGGGACAGGTATATTCATGGCACTTCTTGCCTATATCGGCGTCATGTTTCTGAGTCATAACAGTAAGCTGGCTTCCGTCATGGGAGTCGCTCTGCTGCTCGACATGCTCCTTGGTGCCATTGCCGGTGGTGCCATTCCTCTCGTGCTGCGAGCGCTCGGACGAGACCCGGCGCAGGCCTCCAGCATCTTTCTCACGGCTCTCACAGACTCAGGGGGCTTCTTTATCTTCCTCGGTCTGGCCACAACTTTCCTTTTATAGAAGAGGACAAGAAACAGTTATATCTGGACAGGTAAAAATCTATATTTTCCCCTGTACGATATGACGTCTTCTGTAGTAATTCGGAAAAATTCCGACTAGCTACCTCTTCCGGTATCGCCTCATAATTTTATCATCAAGCAGAAATATCGAAAATTCGGCAACGGAAAAACTTTATATTCCGCAGCATTCCAACTCTAGCACTCTGCTTGTTCCCGTACCAAAGGCGACAACCGCGAAAGGTAAATACGGACTCGAGGAAAGGTCCTCTCTTATACAAGATATATATTAAGATATCTTATTGATCTTTAATGTTTTTTATATTCCCAGCAAGTCTGTACAGACGTGTCCGTATCATATCAAGATACACGGGAAAGGCTCTCTGAACAGGTTCTGAAAGTTGCGTGCACCACGCAGTCCAATTTGACGGTTCCATACAGCCACATGCAGAACAGGCCTTTTTCCCCTCAGAGCTGCCATCTCCAGAGCTTCCAGCAGATCTCCGTCATGCAAGGTAATACGTCTTTCCCTCACTTGGCTGAAATCTTCCTTCGACAGCCAGTACGGAGTTCCCGGCTCACCGCCGCATACCACAGCATCCAGTGCCACGATACAATCATAATTTTCCAGCTCAAAAAA
>JAXVQY010000180.1:0-11820 GCA_037303805.1 bacterium
CTCTGTGCGGCCCGCATCCGGCCATCATCAACGCCATCTACAACGCCTGCGGCGTGCGCATCACGCACCTGCCAGCCTACCCTGAAAAGGTGCTCGCCGGTCTGAAGGAAAAGGCCGCCAAGTAACCTGAACTGAACTTCCGGGACCGGAGAAGCGCGTCTTCTCCGGTCCCACCCTTTTCTGCCCGGACATTGTCCGGCAGTCTTTTCTTTTTTGAGGTACCGCCGTGCTGGAACAAAGCCAACTTCATGCCATTGAGGCCCGCTGCACCCAGGAAGCCGCGCCCCGCTGCCGCATCGCCTGTCCGCTCGACATGGACGTGCGCTCCTTTCTCGAATGTCTGGCCGCGGGCAAGGTACGCGACGCCCGCAAGCTTCTGGAACGCCATCTTCCTCTGCCGGGCATCATGACCGCTCTGTGCGATCATCCCTGTGAAAATGCCTGCCTCAGGCGCGATCTCGGCGGCGGCCTTGCCGTATCTTCTCTGGAAAAGTTCTGCATGCAGGCGGTTCCCCCTCAGACGAAGCCCCTCATCCGTCCCCCGAAGGCGCAAAAACTGGCCGTCCTCGGCGCGGGACTTGCCGGTCTTGTCGCGGCCTTCGACATTTCCCGCAAGGGCTTTGCCGTCACCGTCCTTCACAAGGGGCAGGCCGGGGATGCGCTGCGTTCGGCCTTTCCTGCCCTTGAGGATTCGACCCTTGAGGAAGAGCTACATTCCCTTGAAAAATTTCATGTGAGCTTTCGCACCGCCTCACTCGACGAGGCGCTTCTTGCCCGCTGCATGGAAGAGTTCGAGGCCGTGTTCGTGGACGCCTCAGGCTGCGCATTCTCTCCCGTGCGAGACGACATCGATGCCTCAACGCTGTTCTGGAAGAACAATGTCTGCTGCGGTGGATGGACGAACGTCACTCCCACGGGCGCGCACTATGCCTCGGCATCCTCCCAGGCCGGGGAAGGACGCCGTGCCGGCATCACGCTGCAGCGCATCCTGACGGGCGTGTCCCTTGTGGCCGCGCGAGAAAATGAAAACCGCGAAAACCGGCTGCATACTCCGCTCGACGGCATAGCGCCTCTGCCCCGCATCGTGCCCGCAGGCGCATCCTACACGGAAGAAGAGGCGCGCCGGGAAGCGGACCGCTGCCTCCGCTGTTCCTGCATGCAATGCGTGAAGGAATGTCCCTTCCTGCAGAAATACAAGGAATTTCCCCGCGTCTATGCGCGCAAGCTCTACAACAACGCCTCCGTGGTACGCGGCACGCGCACAGCCAATGTCATCATGAACGGCTGCGCCCTTTGCGGTCAGTGTGAGGTCATCTGCCCCGAGCACTTCTCCATGGCGGATCTTTGCCTTGAATCCCGGCGCGACGCCGTAGAGCGCGATGTCATGCCCGCCTCGGCCCACGAATTTGCCCTTGAAGACATGGCACAGGCAAGCGGCCCGGAAAGTGCGTTTCTTCTGGAAGATCCGACGATGGCCGCTGCGGGCGGACACGCTGCGGCCATGTTCTTCCCCGGCTGCCAGCTTGCCGCCTCGCGCCCCGGCCAGGTACTCGCCATGTACCGGTATCTGCGGGAAAAGCTGCCGGGAGGCGCATCCCTCTACAGTACCTGCTGCGGCATTCCTGCGTACTGGGCCGGTCGGGAAACACTTTTCAATGAACACGCCAAGAAGCTGCGCAGCGACTGGGAGTCATGCGGCAGGCCGGAAATTCTCGCGGCCTGCTCCTCGTGCATGACGGCCCTGAAAAAGGCCCTGCCCAATGCCGTGATCACGTCGTTGTGGTGCAGGCTTGATGCTCTCATGCCCGACCCCTTCCCAAGCGCCGCGCCCGAGGGCATGTGCGTGCAGGATCCCTGCGGAGCACGCTTCGACGCCGAATGGCAGAAGGCCGTACGCTCTCTTGCCGCCAAGGCGGGCATCCGGGTGGAAGAACCGAAGCGCACCGGCTCGGAAAGCGCCTGCTGCGGCTACGGCGGACTGGTATGGAACGCGCAGCCCGACGTGGCGGACGCCATGGCGAAAAAGCGCGCCGGCGATTTCTCCCTTCCCGTGCTCACGTCCTGCATCATGTGTCACGACCGCTTTGCCGCGGAAACGGAAAGCTGGCATCTTTTCGACATTCTTCCACAGACGGCGCAGGGAGGCCATGCCGAGACCACGAGTCCCGGACTTTCCGCTCGACGCGCCGGCCGCGCGGCCCTGAAGGAAGCGACGCTTGAGGAATTTCTCGGCGAAACGCCCGCTGTCCGGCACGACGAGGACCCCATCGTTCTACGCATTCCCGAAGACGTGCGTCAGGCCATGGAACGTCGCTACATCCTTCGTCAGGACGTGGTGGCGGCCATTGCGGGCATAGAGAATACCGGCGCCAAGTTCCTCAACCGGGAAAACGGACACATTCTCGGCTCGTGGAGGCCGCGCAACGTGACCTTCTGGGTGGAATATACCGCCGATGACGACGGCACATTCACGCTGGTGAAGGCCTGGTGCCACCGCATGGTGGTGGCCGGGGCCGTTCAGCCTGCGGAAAAGGTCATTCTGGAAGACAAGGTTCACGCGTAGACGCGCCTTTCCCACAGCAATACGAGGTATGAACAAAATATGGCTCTGGAACCGAACTTCACGACGGACGACGGCGACTGGATATGCGCAAAGTGCCATGTGCCGCTTGAGCAGATCAAGGTGCAGGCGCTCTACATGCACAGCGCCTTCGACGTCATTCTTCCCCGCTGCCCCTCCTGCGGACTGACGCTCATTCCCCAGTCTCTGGCGGAAGGCAAGATGGCGGAAGTGGAAGCCCTGCTGGAAGACAAGTAGATGACCCGGACAAGCGTTCCCCTGTACGCCTCAAAAGCGTTTCAGCGCATTGCGGGCGACGTCTGGCGGCCCGGAGGCACGAATCTTACGCGCCATGCCCTCGATTTGTGCGCCTTTGCTCCGGGTGCGGACATCCTGGACGTCGGCTGCGGAAAGGGGGCAAGCCTTGTGCTTTTGCGCTCCCTCGGCCTGAACGGCACGGGACTCGACAGGGAACGGGCGCTTGAGGAAGACTTTCCCTTCGTGCAGGCGGATGCCGGAAATCCGCCCTTTCCCGACGCGTCGTTCGACGGCATTCTGTGCGAATGCGTGCTCTCTCTTCTGCCGGATGCCGGGGCGGCGCTGCAACGCTTTGCCCGCACTCTGCGACCGGAAGGAAGACTCGTGCTCTCCGACCTCTACGTGCGCTCCAATCCTCTGCCCTCCGCCGCTCCGTCCCCCGGTTCGTCCTGTCTTTCCGGAGCGCGCACGCGGCAGGAACTTGAAGTTCTGCTTGAACAAAGCGGCCTTGTCCTGCTTCATTTTGAAGATCATACTGCAAGCCTGAAGGATCTGGCCGCCCGCCTGCTCTGGTACGGAGACGAAAGCCTCTGTGCCCTGCTGCGTGGAAAAAGCGCAACGGAAGGCGATGAGCGCCTGCCGGGAAGCTGCGCCTGCGGCTCACCCCGCCCCGGAGGAACGCGCTACGGCTACGGCCTTTGGATAGCCGCGCCCTCAAGGCGCATTCCAGAGGCCTGACGACAGAGAAGAATCTCAGTTTCCGCCTGACTTTCAACGCCCAGTCTCAAACACGAGCTTTTCCTCCCCACGGGCTGCGGGAAACGGATCCCGGCAATCTTGTCCCGGCCGCCCGCCTGCGGCAATCCGAAGGCAGGAATCCCGACGCGCATTCAGGCGACCACGATCAACCATGCTTCAAGGAGGTTATTCCCATGAATGCCCTGCTGCTGGACCTTCTCCCCTATGTGCACAAGGGGTACTGCTGCTCCCAGCTTCTTCTGGCTCTCGCAAGACAGCTTGACGACACGGACAATGCCGGGCTCATGTGCGCCATGAGGGGACTTTGCCACGGCATAGGCCAGTCCGGCGGGCCCTGCGGACTGCTTACCGGCGGCGCGGCCGTGCTCGGCTGGCTCTCAAGCAAAAACGAAGAGGAACCTCACCCTATGATTGACGCCATGACCAACGAATATGCGACATGGTTCATGGAACGGACACAAGCCTACGGCGGCACGGGCTGCGAAAACGTGTCCGCCGGCCTTGCCGCGGCATCCGGTGAACCTCTTCCCGAGGGTGGCATGCCGCCCATGGAGCTCTGCGGAGATCTTCTTGCGGAATGCTGGGAAAAAATTCTGGATATCCATGAATCCTACGACATTGAAAGCGCAAGGAGCTGACATGCTGCTTGCCGAGACTCAGAGCCTGTGCCCCGTCTGCCTGCGACTCGTAGATGCGGGATATTGCCTTGAAGGGGATACGGTCGTTCTGCGCAAGACGTGCCCGGAGCACGGAACTTTTCAGGTTCCCGCCTGGAAACAGCGCAAAGGCATGCCTTCCTTTAACATCTGGCGGCAGAGCGCGAGGATTCCCGCCTATCCCGAGCATCCCGCAACAGAAGTCGAGAGAGGCTGTCCCTTCGACTGCGGGCTGTGCCCGGAACACGTGCAGCACACCTGCACGGGCCTCATCGAAGTGACCATGCGCTGTTCTCTGGGCTGCCCCGTGTGCTATGCCCGCGCGGGAAACGCTGCCGAAGATCCGTCCCTTGAGATCATCGCGGCGCAGCTCGACGCGCTCTCCCGGGCCTCCGGTCCCTGCAACGTCCAGCTCTCCGGAGGCGAGCCCACGGAACGCGACGATCTGACCGCCATCATCCGCATGGCCAAGGAGCGGGGCTTTGCCCTCGTGCAGGTGAACAGCAACGGCCTGCGCCTCGGCAGGGAGAAAGGATACGCCGAAAGACTTCGTGAGGCGGGTCTTGACTCCGTGTATCTTCAGTTCGACGGCGTGAGCGACGATGTTTTCCGCACGCTGCGCGGGCGCGACTGCCTGACACTGAAACAGGCGGCCATCGAAGCCTGCGGCAAGTCGGGACTCGGCGTGGTGCTGGTGTGCACGCTGGTGCGCGGCGTCAACGACCGGCAGATCGGAGACCTGCTCCGCTTCGCCCTCTCGCAGGGCAGCCACGTGCGCGGCCTGCACTTTCAGCCCGTGTCCTCCTTCGGGCGCTTTCCGTGGAACATGGACGAAGCTCCCCGCATCACGCTGCCGGAGCTCATGACCGATCTGGAACGACAGTGCGACGGCATGGTGAAGGCAGAACATTTTCACGCACCATCCTGCGAACATCCGCTCTGCTCCTTCAGCGCCGTATACGGCAGAAACGGCGACGGATCGCTTGCCGCTCCCCTGGGCGCGGCCTGCTGCTCGGGCGGAACTTCTCTTGCAAGCGAAACGTCGCGCCTCGTGGACAACGCCGAAGGCTCCCGTGCGTCGCGTGCCTTCACGGCCGTTCACTGGAAAGCTCCGCAGCGCGAAAACTCCGCACTCAGCGACGCCTTTTCCCGGTTCATCGCCCATTCCGGGGCGGACAGACGCTTTACGCTTTCGGCCATGGCCTTTCAGGATGCGCTCAGTCTCGACGTGGAGCGCGTGCGCGGCTGCTGCATCCACGTGGTGGCGCCTGACGGAAGGCTCATCCCCTTCTGCCTCTATAATCTGACGAGCTTCGACAACGTGTCTCTTTACCGCTCTGCGCCGAAGGCAGGTACTCCGTCATGAACATTCCCCCTCTTTCGCCCTCGCCTCTGGACGCCTGGCTTGACGCGCAGTGCAGGGACTTTCCCGGAGCATCCTTTCCCGAACGCCTGAAGGCCGCACGCCTCGACGCTCTGCGGCGCATCCTGCGCCGAGCCTTTTCCCTGAGCCGGTGGTACGGCCGCACGCTGAAAGGCTTCGACCTTGATCTGACGTGCGAGGACGACATCCGGCGTCTTCCTTTCACCACGCCGGAGGATCTGCACGACTACCGGGAATTTCTCTGCGTGCCGCAGGGCGACGTGCAGCGCATCGTCACGCTTCAAACTTCCGGCTCCACGAACGCGCCCAAACGCATCGCCTTTTCCGAAGGCGACCTTGCCCGCACGGCTTCATTCTTTGCCACGGGCATGGCGCAGCTCGTGCACAGGGGCGAACGCCTCATGGTGCTCCTGCCCGGAGCGCAGTGCCCCGACGGCGTGACGGACCTTCTGCGGCAGGCGCTCACGCCCTTCGGCGTGGACGTGGTGGCCGGAAATCCCGAAGCCTCGTTCGAGAGTCTGCGTGCCGATCTTTCGCACTGGCATCCGGAATGCCTCGTAGCCGCGCCGCATCAGCTTTCCGCACTGCTTGCGGCCTCGCAGGACGAAACCTTCCGCCGCCTCGCCTGCTGCGTGCAGGGCATACAATCCAGCGGCGACATCCTCGATGCCGCCGTGCGCGACGGTCTGGAACAGACGCTCGACTGCGTGGTACTCGACCACTACGGCATGACGGAAACATGCTTTGGCGGCGGCGTGCAGTGCATGGCCAAAAACGGCTATCACCTTCGCGAGCTGGACCTTTTTCTGGAAATTCTCGATCCGGTCTCCCACGAACCCGTGCCCGACGGAGAAATAGGAGAAATCGTGCTGACCACGCTCAACAGGGAAGCCATGCCCCTCATCCGCTACCGCACCGGCGACGCGGCGGCATGGCTACCCGGCCCCTGCGCCTGCAAAAGTCCCCTCAGGCGGCTCTCCTCCCTCAGGGGACGCTATGTTCATATCGACGGCGCGCCGGTGCTGCGCCTTGTCCGTAAAGGAGGTTTTCATGCAAGAACTGCTGCGTCTTCTGTGCTCTGAACTGGCGGAAGGCAGAACCGCCGCCATGGCCACGGTGGTCTTTCAGGAAGGCTCCGCTCCACGCGGCGCGGGCTCCCGTCTTCTGGCCGGGTCCTCCGGCCTGCTTGGCGGAACCACGGGCGGGGGTCTGGCCGAAGCCAGAGTCATAGAAGCCTGCCGAAAGGCCTGTGAAACGCAGGAAGCATGCGTGCTCGACATCGCCATGGACGGCACGCTGGCCGCCCGCTCGGAAATGATCTGCGGCGGTCAGGTGCGCGTGCTCATCGAACCCTTTGCCCCCGACAGGGAAGCGCTGGTACGCATGGCCTCCCTGGCCCTGAAGGCCGCCGAGGGCGAAGGCTGCCGCATCGTTCGTCCCTATCCTCCCTCCCGCACGGCATGGACGCTTCTTTACGACGACGGTTCGGCGGATGGAGCCCCTCTGGCCGAAGAGGTGAAGACCGCGCTTCTTGCCGCGCCTCTCGATGAAGCCGCGCTCGTACCCTGCCATGAGACGACGTATTTCTGCGAGCGCTGCCAGCCTCCGGAACGCATGATCATCGTGGGCGGCGGCCATGTGTCGCGTCCCACGGCCGCCATTGCCGGACTCACCGGATTCGCCGTGCACGTGCTCGACGACAGACCGGAATACGCCAACAGAGGCCGCTTTCCCAACGCCGAGGTACATGTCACGCCGGAATACGCCGACTGCTTCGGTCCTCTTCGTGTCACGCCCCGCGACTACATCGTCATCGTCACGCGCGGGCATCTCTTCGACGGCGTGGCCGCGGCGCAGGCGCTCAGAACGCCCGCGCTCTACATCGGCATGATAGGCAGCACGCGCAAACGTCGGCAGATCTACGCAAAGCTTCTGGAATCCGGCTTCACCGAACAGGATCTCGCCCGCATCCACGCGCCCATAGGCCTCGACATCGGCGCGGAAACTCCGGAAGAAATCGCCGTGAGCATTCTTGCCGAGTGCATCGCCGTGCGCCGTCACGCGCCCGCACCTGTGAGCTGGAGGAAAAAATAACGGCTTCTCCGGTCTCGGCTCATCCCCTCCGACACTTTGGGGCAGGAGTCTCTCTCTCCTGCCCCTTTGCCCGGCATCACAACCATGCTCCCTCTCTTCCGGCATCACGGAATTTCGCCTCCGACGGGGCATTCCGTCACGGTGCTTTTCAAATTCCGCCGCCAGTGGTACTGTTGCCATATCTTTATTCTTCAACCTTTACTTGAAAAATCATGACCGCCTACGCTCTCATTCTGGCTGCCGGATTCTCCTCGCGCATGACGCCCCGCTTCAAGCCTCTGCTTCCTCTGACTTTTCCTGACGGAGAAAAAAGCGCCCTGGCCGCCCTGTGCTCACTCTATGCGTCTGAAGGCGTCTTGCCCCTCGTGGTGGGCGGCAACCGAGCCGACGATACCAGGCGCGAAGCTGAAGCACTCGGAGCGTCCTTCGCCCTCAACGCCCACCCGAAACGCGGTATGTTCTCCAGCATACGCACCGGCATGACCGCCCTTCCGAAGGACGCCGGTCCCATCTTCGTGCATCCCGTGGACATTCCGCTCGTCAGGCGCATGACCGTACGCTCGCTGCTCGATGCCGCAGAGAAGAACGGGAACAGTCCGCTCATTCCCACGTTCCGGGGCACCCCCGGTCATCCTCCGCTCTTTCCCGCCTCCGTCCGGAAGGCCGTGCTTGCGGCAGGCGACGACGGATGCCTGCGGAACATTGTGGAGAGCCTCTCACCCGTCATGGTTCCGGTGGCCGACTCCTTCATTCTGAAGGACATGGACACGCCGGCCGAGTACGAGGATCTGAAAGCCCTTGCTCTGCGGCAGCCTCTCCTGTCGACGAAAGAGGCAAGGGAACTTCTTGCCGTGCGCCATGCCCAGGAGAGGGGCGTTCAGCACTCCCTTGCCGTAGGCCGCGTGGCCGCCCGCTTTGCCTCGGCACTCAATGCGGCAAGGCTTGCCAGGGGAGAATGTCCGCTCGACGAAGGTCTTGCCGAGGCGGGTGGCATCATTCACGACGTGTGCAAGGGCGAGCCCCATCATGAAGCTGCGGCAGGTCGCCTGCTTCGCGGCTGGGGTATGGAAACCATGGCAAGGCTGGTGGAGGATCACCGTGACATGACCGTACCCGACGACGAGCCTCTTTCCGAACGGGAACTGGTCTTTCTTGCCGACAAATTCGTGCGCGGCCATGCCCCCGTGCCGATTGAGGAACGCTTCCGCAGCAAGATGGCCTGCTACCCGGACGATCCCGAGGCCGTGGCCGCCATTGCCGGACGCATGGAGAGGGCAAAGCTCATGGAAGCACGTCTAGCCAGAGAATGTGGCAGATCTCCCGAAGAGCTGGCCCGCGAAGCACTCGACTCCTCCCGCTGAGGCTTTCCGGCCACGGAAGTCCGCCTGGACCTTTCAGTCCGGGAACGCCGCCCCAAAAACGCTCGTCCGCAGCTCTGTTGTCGGACAGCAAAAAGCCCTGGCCGCAGCATACCGCAGACAGGGCTTTTTTTGTCAGGAAAAACGGGCTACACGCGACCGAGAACGAAATACGTGCCCGCAAAAAGCAGCACCAGTGCAAGAAAGGCAAGCGAGCGCTTCTGCATGGGCACGGCGGCGCGCCCCATGGCATACCAGAG
This sequence comes from bacterium, assembly GCA_037303805.1. GTDB lineage: Bacteria > Desulfobacterota > Desulfovibrionia > Desulfovibrionales > Desulfovibrionaceae > Mailhella. The sequence goes on from JAXVQY010000180.1 coordinate 9,330, forward strand.
AAGCGCGGCAAGAGGCAGACAGAACATTCCCGCCGTCAGGGCATGGGAGGCGTATTCCCGGGCAAAGGGCAGCAGCGCCAGCGCGTGCCCTGACTCGACCACGGGCGTGAGCCAGAACATGGCTGCGGCGGAAACCGTGAGCAGAAGCGCCGAGCAGGCAGCCTGGCGGGCGCGCATGGACAACGTGAATGTATAGAAATCGCGACCGAAGTCGTCACGGTTGCGGCAAAGGATGTGCCAGCACAGGGCGAGAGCATACGCACCCGTCAGACCGAGAAAAAGAGAAAAGGCCGCAAAGATCATGAACCCGAGGCTGTGCATGCCCGCCATGAGCACGAGGAAGGCCTGCACGGCCTTCTCTTCGTCTCCCGTCCCCGCAGAAAGCGCACCGAGGCAGAATCCCCAGGCAAGCACGCAAAGGATGCACGCGGCGAGCGTGCCCGCAAGACCGGACAGCACGCCGAAGACCATCTTGCCGGTCTTTTTAACGAAAAGCACCGCCACGGCACACAAGGCAGACACGGCGAAAACAATGACGAGGCACTCCCACAAAAAGGCCCACGGCCCAGTCATGAGCCGGTTGATCCAGCCCCCGGCCAGAAGATCGGCGGCGAGCGCCAGCGCCACAAGTACCTGAAGGGCCGCCGTGAACGACTCCGTCTGTCCGGCACTCTTGTCGTACAAGGAACGGCGGCGCGCCGTGGCCAGTCTGTGATCCCACACGGAAACAAAAGGAAGCACTGCGCCGGAAAGACCGGCCATGAGAAGCACGGCAAGCGCCGCGCAAACATAAAAGGTCATGAATACTCCTGTCGCCCTTCCGACGGGTCATCGGCGGCGGCCCTGTTCCTACTACTTGTGCACTTACGGCAAGTTTTCTACTATGCGGGCAGCCCGGGCATGAAAAAATCGGTACGAAAAGTACCGCGGCCCGTCAAGAGGGAATATGCGGAAACCTCGTCTTGGAACAATACTTCTGCTTCTGTGGGGATTATTTCTCACGTTGGCGGTCTATGGCTATCTCGCATGGCTCCAACCATCGCGTCTGGCCTCCACTGTATCCCAAATTCTGGAATCACGACTTTCCGTTCAGTGCCGCATTGGGGAAGTCTCCTTCTCTGTACTTCCCGTTCCCACCATACACGCTTCGGATTTGTCTCTGCTGCGGGGCAGCGTAGACAACATGGAGCTTCATGTGCGTAATGCTCAGATTGAGATAGGCTATCTGTCCCTGTTACGTCTTCGTCCCGTTATCCGTTCCCTATCATTGGAAAGTCCCACACTCGATATTTCCAGCGACCTGCTGCAGAAAATTCTGGAAGAAAAAACATCCGAAGAAAAAAAAGAAAGTGACGTTACTCTCACACTCCCCTCAGGCATCACGGGCGTACGCATCCATGTCGAAAACGGTACATGCCGCATTACGGGGGCGGAAGGGAAAGGGCATATGGCCATCTCAGGCATCAACGCCAGCGCAAGACTCCCCGGCCTTATCCCCGGCAATATCGAACTTGATATGGACAGTATACGCTATACTAACGCTGCTGGCCTCGACGCCTCCGCAGCAGACACTCACTTTTCTCTCTCTTCGCTGAGGCGCAACCATAGGAACTTCTGGCGCGGTAACGTTCTTTTCTCTTCAAAGCTCCAGCTTGCCTCTCTCGACACTGCTCTTGGACACAGGATCGCTGATCCCTACCGCTATTTTCCCATGCCCGAACCTCTGAGTGTTTCCCTTACCGGAGGCTTTTCCGCATCTCCAGAACTGAGCAAATACGGAGCCCAAGGTCAGGCACAAGCTACGGCAACGCTCATCATGAACGGACATTCTGTCCCCATATCCCTTTCCATTCCTTTCTCAATGCACGATTTATCCGAGCCCGTGGATATCGAAAATGCAGACGCCCGCATGGGAGACGATCACCTCACTCTTTCCGGCAAGCTGACCGATCTCATAAATGGCAGCCCGGTACTGCATGGACGGGCCGACATACATCATTTCAGCCTTGCCCGATGGTTCGGCTTCGGTCAAGCCATGACTTCGGGACTTCAGCACGCACTGGACAACATTACCGGATCCTTTGAGGACATGGAGCTCAGTTTGCGCGGTGTGGTAGTACCCCATCTCAAGGCACAGGTTATGGGAATGGACCTGGAAGGTTCAGGAAGCTGTCGTGACTATCTCAAACCAGAAATTCTCATCAGCGCTCACGGGAAGAAGCTTGATCTCAACCGTATTTTCCCTGAGTTGCACGGAGAAGTTCCCGATATGTCACACCTGCCTCCGCCGGTACTTCCTTCCTCGGATGATGAGGATAGTAACGGAGAGAAAGAGGATGATCACATTGTTGTGGGATACGACATCCATATCTCCGCGGACAATGCCGACATCATGAATTTCAGCGTGAGCGGTGCCGACGTACATGTAGTGCCCGCACCGTCCGGGCATCCCATGCTCAACATCTTCGTCGGTGGCGTGTATGGAGGCAAG